>CAZFNB010000058.1:0-8447 GCA_964520235.1 uncultured Bifidobacterium sp.
CTGCTGGGCTGGGGCGTGGCAAAAATCATCAGGCGTGCGTAGGCGCTTCGCTTTTGAATTGTTCCCGCGCCCACGCACCGTTAGCGTCTGCGCCGATGAGTCACGCCCGTAATCTTGATCAATACCGCGGTCGCCTCCAAGACAAGGCCGCTGCGGCGAAATACTCGGAACGCTTTGAGCGCGGTTCCCGCAAACGCGTGGATCGTCGCGAGCAGGCTGCGGTGAAACGCATTTTCGCGTCGCTCCCCAGATGTAAAAACGTCCTCGATGTTCCCTGCGGCGCAGGCCGGTTCGCCGCCGTGCTCGGTGCGGATGGCCGGAAACTGATCGCGATTGATGTGGCGGCGGAAGTTCTCGTTCACGCGGGCGAGCGGGCAAAAAAGGCCGGTGTGGACGCGCAGGTGATGCAGGGGGACGCTTCCAAATTGCCGCTGAGCGACAAGACCGTGGACTGCGCCTTTTCCAACCGCCTTTTGCATCACATCCTCGACCGCAAGGAACGCATCAAGATTCTGCGCGAATTGCACCGCGTCACCCGCCGGTTCGCGATTGTGTCCTTTTTCGACTACCACTCGTTCGGCGTGGTGCGGAAATTTCTGAAGGCGCTCAAAGGCCGCAAGCCGCCATACGAAGGTCAGCCCACATTTGCGGAGTTTGCCGCGGAAGTGAACGAGGCGGGGTTCGCCGTGCAACAAGTCGTGCCCACCGGCGCGCCGTGGATCGCGCAGAAATACTTCGTGCTTGAGCGGCGCTGAAGTTCAACCGCCATCGGCAAAATCGCGGAACTTCCGCCGCTGCAACAGATGTCCGGCGCGTTCGAGGATGAGCCTCCTCAACTCCCGGTTCTTTTTTCCCGCGTAGAGTTTCAAAAAACGCAGCCGCTCCCTCACGGAAACAAACCGCAACGGCGCGGTGACGTGCAATGCGGCGAGATCACGCGCCCGCGTGCGCAACGGCAGCGGCTTCACGCAATCCAACCGCGCCATGTCAATCAGGCAAAAGGCCGTCGGCGTGACCGACTCATCCACGAAGATGTGTCGCGTGAAAAGATCGGGCGTGGCCAGTCCTGAGTCGTGCATCTTCCGGATCTCAAGCGCAAGGGCGTCGAAAACTTTTTGCCGGATTTTTGCTTCATTGTTGTCCCGCAAAAAATCCTGCACGGTTTGCTTCCCCGTCGCGGCACCGGTCACGATGAAGGAAAAATTTTCCCAGAGCGGCCTGATCTCTTCGCCGTATGCCACGAGATCGCATGTCTTCAATCCCGCGCGCTGAAGCGCCAGAGAGTTCTCCCATTCCTCGCGCGCGATGGACCAGACCTTCCCACGTTTGAGTATGGAGGCCAGTCCGTCCTTCTTGTAAGGCTTCCAGTTCCTCTTGAGAAACAGCACCAGTTCGTGCCCGTGTTCGTCCGTGGTGCGGATGCGGAAGATGTCGCGCCTCCCCCGATGGTCTTTGACGAGTTCGCCCTTGAATGCCTTCGCCCCCGTCAACGTGGTGAGATTCAAGCGCTCGACGGCTTCGCGATGTTTGGCAATGACGACCATCGCCGCCAGCTTGCCCGATGAGCGCAAGGTTGACAGCACAGAAATGCTTTTCCACAGTCCGCGCGTGATACAGTCCGGACAACACGGCGTACGTTGGGAATCCACCCCCGACTTCGCACCCGTCATCGAATCCGTGCTGAACACCAAGGGTGAAACGATCAAGGAGTCACCCGTCAAGCGCGTCACCCGCCACGTTGCCGGCGGCAGGGTCTGGTTCGTGAAACGTTACCTGCATGAGGCCGTGCCGTTTCGTCCGCTGAAATTCCTGTTCAAGCCGTCGCAAGCGCGACAGGAATGGCAGCTTGCTCAAAAACTTGAAGCCTTGGGCGTGCCGGTTGTCCGCCATGTTGCTCTCGGTGAGAGATGGGCGCTTGGCCTGCGCGAGAGCATTCTTATCACGGAAAGTTTCGATGGAGCGCCTCTCGACGAGGCAACGAGCTTCGATGCCGCAGCCGTTCTAAGTTTTGTGGAAGGACTTCACACGCGCGGCGTGGTGCAACGCGACCTGCATCCCGGAAACATTCTCTGCCACAACGTCACCGGTGAACTGCGCCTCGTGGACATCCACGGAACAATTATCAAACCGTCCCTCACACTGGCGGAACGGAACGAAAACCTGGCCTTCCTGCGAATCTTTCGTCCCATCCCTGTCTCACCGGAGATCGAAAAACTCAGCGAACGGATGCGGCGCGACTACTATGCGTATCGTTCACGCCGTTGCTTGAAACACAACCGCGAGTTCGAGCCGCGCGTCTTTCCTCCGCTGAAATGGCACGTCCGCCGTCCCTGTCTCAATCCGAAGGTGGAATCCATCCTTCGCGATCCGGATGAGTTTCTCACAGAACGCGCGGAGATTTTGAAACCGGGGCGCAGCAGCACGGTGGGCCGGGCCGACGGACTGGTTTTCAAACGGGCCAACCTTCGCAAATTTGGAAACCTGTTGAAGGACTTCTTCCGAGAATCAAAATCTCGCCGCAGTTATGTGAAGGCGTATCACCTCGAACTCACGGGCATTCCCACTGCGCGCCCGATTGCCACGGCAGATCGTCGCGTGCTGGGGCTTTTGCTTCGGAGCTATTTTCTCATGGAGGAAATATCCGGCGCGCAACATCTCGGCCAGTGGCGCGGCGACGCGCACCACGCCGTTCGCTCACTGGCCGCACTGCTCGCGAAATTGCACAACGAAGGCTTCAGCCACCGTGACCTCAAGGAAACAAACCTCGTGTTCGACAGCGCCGGAAAACTTTACGTCATTGATCTCGATGGGCTGGAGTTCATGGACATTGTTCCGCGTGAACGCGCACTGGGTGATCTGGAGCGACTGGAGCGCGCGGCGAAAACCGTTCCATGGTTCACAGCGGAACTGTGGACGGAGTTCATCAAGCTCTATTCGAAGTTGCGCGAACCAGATCAGGCAAAATTCTTCGCGTGACAACAAAAGACTATTTCCCCTCCCAATCCTCCGGCCAGCGCGTGCGCCGGTAGTCCACCACGGCACGAGCAAATGATTTCACTTCGGCATCAAGCTGCTTCTTGCCCAGGTAGGTTTTCAGGAAAACCAGCCGTTCGCGAGGAGGGCAAAACTTCACCGCCGATTTGTCGAGTGATGCCAGGTCTTTGAGACGCTTCCTGTTTTGCCACGGCGACCACGAATCAAAACTTCCACGCGGACAGTCAATCCACCACAGCTTGGGCTCATCGGGATTCTGCGAGGTGACAAGTATGTTCCGCCAAACAAGGTCGTGATGAAAAAAGTTCGCATCGTGAATCCGCCGCGTCATGGAGGCGAGTTCCCGGGCAAGGCGCAGGCGGATGCTGCGCGCGCGCCGGGTCTTTTCACCGGCAATTTCACGCCAGAATTCGATCAACGTCGGCGCATCCGAAACCGCGCGTGTGAGGATGAATGCCCGCCGCAGCCGCCCCAGCGCATCCCGCTGTTCACCGCAGGCGATGGCTTCGGCGCACGGTATGCCGAGCCGGGTGAACACGGCATAGTTGTCCCATTCGCATCGCGCCTTTGACGCGCGGCCAATGAATTTCCATGACGGCGACGCGAATTCGTATTGTTTGTAGAACACTTCCAGGCCAGCCCCGCCCGCCAGAACGATGGCACTCCGACGTACGATCACTGCTGTATTTTGCGGGAGGGCCTCATGGACGAAGAATTTTGAAATCGCATCAAAAGAATCCAGTCCCAGCCTTGTAAACGGGGCTTGATAGGGGCTGGCAATTTCGAGCATTGCGCAAACATTTAACGGAGAACGACGCGGGCGTAAATGAAACTGTTGTGACAGGGCACAACTGGAAACGTCGCCCGATAATCCTGGCGGACGAACACCCGCCGTGATGCGTTTTGATTGCGCCAGATACTCAAAACAGCAGTTCAACATCTCAGTTGCTTAAACAAGAAGTCCAGCCACGCCTGCATTCCGTCGCCGGTCTTGGAGGACAGCTCAAAGAGCTCAGCGTGATGGCTGATGCGCTTGAGATTTGCCAGCGCTTGGTCGCGATTGAAACCTGCGGCGGTCGCCAAGTCGCTCTTGGTGACGACGACTACGTTCGCCGAGTGAAACATCGGCGGATACTTCAACGGCTTGTCTTCGCCTTCGGTGGTGGAAAGCAGCACTACCCGCAAATCTTCGCCGAGATCATAATCCGCCGGGCAGACGAGGTTGCCGACGTTTTCAATCACGAGCACATCGAGCTTGTCCAAGTCGAGTTGCGCCGCCGCTCTGGCAACCATCTCCGCGTCCAGATGGCAGACCGTGCCCGTGGTGATTTGCACAACGGGAATTCCGACCTCGCGCAATCGAGCCGCATCGTTTTCCGTCGCCAGATCGCCGACGATGACGCCGACGCGCAATTTACCCGTGAGTTTTGCCGCCGTTTCGCGAATGAAAGCGGTCTTGCCCGAGCCGGGCGACGAAACCACATTCAACACGAGCAGTTTTTTGGCTTTGAAGAAACCGCGATTCCGCTCCGCCAACCGGTCGTTCTTTTCCATGAGCGAGCGGCTCAAGTCCAGCTTGAACGGCGCGTGCGAGTGGCCGTGGTCATGGATGTGCTGCTGCTCATGCTCGTGATGATGACCGTGCCCGTGGTCATGATCGTGATCGTGGGTATGGCCGCCGATGTTCACGCTGCCGCCGCCGAGTCCGCATCCGCATTCTTTGCACATATCATTCAAGCTCCACCGACGCGATATCCAGTTCCCGCCCGCGTCGCAAGTCACCGCTAAAGTTGTGGCAATGGGGGCATTCGCTCAAAAAATCCCGGCATTCAAATTCCGTCTGGCACGTCGCACACCAGCACGTGGCGACGACAGAATCAATTTTCAGCCACGCGGCCGCCGCCGGGGTGTTGTGCCGGACGACATCCCAGGCGAATTGCATGGCCTCGGGCACGGCGCCGCTCAACGTTCCAACGCGCAGCCGAAGTCCGATCACGCGCTTGGCGCCGGCGGACTGTGCCGATTCCACGGCTATCCGCACCGCCTCCGCCATGATGGAGACTTCGTGCATTGTTTGCAGAGCGCGGCTCTGTGAGCCGCAGTTGGTGGGCGAGCGTCACGTGAGCCGGCTCGTAAGTAGTCTCGCCCCACCAACCGTTACATCCTGCGCCGGAACAAATCTCCCACTCTGGTCGCGCTCCTGCCGCCCGCCTATTGACAATTACTGAGCAAAGATTGGCAACCCGTGTAGAGCTAAAGTGTGACTTCAGGCCATGATTAGGGCTGGATGATGACGCTGAAAGCCAGAGCGGATGTCAGCGCCGTGCGCCTGCGCCTGGTGGTGCGCGGCGCCGTGCAGGGCGTGGGTTTTCGCCCGTTCGTCTATCGGCTGGCGAACGAACTGGGTCTGCCCGGCTGGGTGAACAATTCAGCGCAAGGTGTCTCCATTGAAGTCGAAGGCGAGCGATCAGAACTGGAACAATTTCTTCTCCGCCTCGAAGCCGACAAGCCGCCGCGCAGTTGCATTCAAAGCTGTGAGGCGACCTGGCTCGACCCGGTTGGTTACGACGGTTTTGAAATCCGCGAGAGTGAACTGGCCGGAAACAAAACCGCGCTGGTGTTGCCGGACATCGCCACCTGCCCGGATTGTCGGCGGGAGATTTTCGATCCAACCAATCGCCGGTTCGGCTACCCGTTCACGAATTGCACGAACTGCGGTCCGCGTTTCAGCATCATCGAAGCGCTGCCTTACGACCGCAGGCACACTTCGATGAAGTCATTCCGGATGTGTCCAGCCTGCCAGGCCGAGTATGACGATCCGAATGACCGGCGGTTTCACGCCCAGCCCAACGCCTGTCCAGTCTGCGGGCCGCAACTCGAATTGTGGCCGGGCAATGCGGAATGCGCACCGCGAACCAGTGACGGCCCCCCGCGCCGGCTCGCTTGCGGCCACGATGCATTATTGGCAGCGGTCCATGTCATTCGCTGTGGGCAAATCGTCGCCGTGAAGGGCATCGGCGGTTTTCATCTGCTGGTGGATGCGCGGAATGAAAGTGCCGTGCGTTGCTTGCGCGAGCGCAAGCAACGCGAGGAGAAACCGCTCGCGCTGATGTTTCCATCGTTGGAAAGCGTGAAGCAAGTCTGCGAAGTCTCGCAGCTTGAAGAACGATTGTTGCTTTCACCTGAGGCGCCCATTGTATTATTGCGGCGGCTGCCATCCTCTATCCTCTATCCTCCATCTTCGCTTTGCGGCAACGTCGCCCTGAGCAATCCCAATTTCGGTGTGATGCTGCCGTCGAATCCGCTGCATCACCTGCTGATGGCCGAGCTGGGTTTTCCGGTCGTTGCCACCAGCGGGAATTTCAGTGACGAGCCGATTTGCACCGATGAGCTTGAGGCGCTGGAGCGGTTGCGCGGGATTGCGGACGTGCTGCTGGTTCACAACCGCCCGATTGTCCGCCACGTGGATGACTCGATAGTGCGGGTGATGCTGGATCGCGAAATGGTTTTGCGTCGCGCGCGGGGTTATGCGCCGTTGCCGGTTCCGCTTCCTGTAGGAGACGACGTGAGGAGTCTCACTTTGAAAACCGAAGGAAAGTTAGAGACTCCTCACGTCGTCTCCTACCAATCAGTATTGGCCGTCGGCGCGCACTTGAAGAACGCAGTCGCGTTGGCGGCGGGCGAACAGGTTTTCATCAGCCAACACATTGGTGATTTGGAGACAGAGGCGGCGAACCACGCATTCCAGCGCGTGGCGAAAGAGTTGCCGGACCTCTACAACATCACGCCCAATATCATCGCTGCCGATTTACATCCGGATTATCTCTCGACGAAGTTTGCCTTGGAGCGCCAGCTTCCGGCCCGGCGTGATTCTGGCGACTCCAAACGTGCCGGGCCGGAGGCCGGCGCTCCACAAGTCATCCGCGTCCAACACCATGTTGCGCACGTCATGGCTTGCATCGCGGAGAACGAAGTCGAACTGCCGGCGCTCGGCGTGGCGTGGGACGGCACGGGCTACGGCGAAGATGGAACGATCTGGGGCGGGGAATTCTTCCTTGTGACTGAGGAAACGACCGAACGGGTCGCCCATCTGCGATCTTTCCGATTGCCCGGTGGCGATGCGGCAGTGAAAGAACCACGCCGGGCCGCGCTCGGGTTGTTATATGAGTTGCTGGGCGACGAAGTGTTTCAACGACCGGACATCCGCACCATTGCCGCGCTCTCGTATGCCGAACAAGCGACCCTCAAGACCATGCTGGCGCGCGGGCTGAACTCGCCCAAGTGTTCCAGTGTCGGGCGGTTGTTCGACGCGGTCGCTTCGCTCACAGGTTCGCGGCAATTGATGCGTTTCGAGGGTCAAGCCGCGATGGAACTGGAGTTTGCCCTGGATGGCACCAGGACTGAGGATGCTTACGAATTACCATTGATCACGCGCCGGGCGCCGTGGTTTTTGGATTGGTCGTTTTTGACGGAGGGAATTCTGTCCGACGTTCGGAGTGGCGCTCCGCTTGGTGAAATCTCGGCCAAGTTCCACAACGCACTGGCGGAGGCGATTGTTCAGGTGGCGACGCAGGTCGAGTGTCCACGGGTCGCTTTGAGCGGCGGGTGTTTTCAAAACCGTTACCTGACTGAGCGCACGGTGACGCGGTTGCGGGAGGAAGGTTTTCAACCTTATTGGCATCAACGCGTGCCGGCGAATGATGGTGGCATTGCGTTGGGGCAAGTGGTGGCAGCGCGGCGACAATTACGCGCTGTAGCAGTGGACGTGCGTCCGCTCCATTCAAACACCAAAGAAGTTAGAGCCGATTCACATCGGCTGCTACAACCCACAACGCACTAACATGTGTCTCGCGATACCAGGCAAAGTCGAAAGTATCAGCGGCGATGACCCGATCACGCGCATGGGCCGGGTCAATTTCAGCGGCGTCATCAAAGAGGCGAGCCTCGCGTATGTGCCCGAAGTGAAGGTCGGCGATTACGTCATCGTTCATGTTGGTTTCGCGTTGAGCAAGGTGGATGAAGCCGAGGCGCAGAAGGTGTTTGAGTATCTCAAGCAGATGGATGAGTTGACCGAGTTAAATAATCGGTGGGGCGAGGCTACTGACGCGCCGCCCGATGGCTCGCGAGGACGCTCGCCCCACCATCAACCGCCATGAAATTTCTCGACGAATATCGGGACGGCGAACTGGCGCAGAAGTTCGCGCGGGAGATTCATCGCATCACCACACGACCGTGGACAATCATGGAAGTTTGCGGCGGGCAGACGCATGCGATTGTGAAGTTCGGCATTGATGAACTGCTGCCGAAACAGATCACGCTCATCCACGGACCGGGTTGCCCCGTTTGCGTCACGCCGTTGGAGGTCATTGACAAGGCGCTGGAGATTGCGGCGAAGCCGGGAGTCATTTTCACATCATTCGGCGATATGCTGCGCGTGCCAGGCAGCACGACCG
>CAZFNB010000059.1:0-8420 GCA_964520235.1 uncultured Bifidobacterium sp.
AGGAGGTAACCGCCCACGTCGGCATGGTTTGCACCAAAAGCTTGTTGTTCGGCTTCAATCAGGTTGCTGCCTTGAGAGACGTGCCTTGAAATTTCTCCGTACTCCGTCGGGAAGTTGAAAGCCAGCGCGGCTTTGCCGGCGTCGTGCAGCAGGCCGGAGACGAATGCTTCATCCATCATCTTGCGGTTGTTGACCTCAATCCGGGTCAGCGATTTGGCGAGGTTGGCTGTTTGAAGGCTGTGATGCCAGACTGCGGAGATGGAAAAATCGCCGGCCTTGGCGGAATCGAATTGCGAAAACGCATGGACTGAAAGCACAAGGGACTTGATGGTATCCATGCCAAGATAGGCGACCGCTTCTGAAGGGCTGGTGACTTCCCGGCGAAGGCCGAAGAAGGCGGAGTTGACCAGCTTGAGGATTTCAGCGGTCATGCCGATGTCCTTGGCGACTATGTTACCGATGTCCTCAATGGCAGTTTCGGGGTCGTGCATCTTGTCCACGATTTCGCTGTAAAGGGATGGCACGCTGGGCAGACGCTCCATCCGGGCGACGAGTTGCTGGAGCCGTGCATTTTTCAGCGAGGATTCCAGATCCATTGCGCGTCGCACAGTGGCTTTCAATTGTTCGGGATCGCACGGTTTGGAAAGAAACTGGTGTGTGGAGCCGACGCATTGAAGTATCAAATCCTGATCCGCATGCCCGGAAAGAATGAGGCGCACGGTTTTGGGAAAACGCTTCATCACTTCACCAAGCAATTGCGCTCCGTTCATGCCCGGCATCCGCATGTCGGAAACCACCACATCCACGGATGCTTTTTCCATGAAAGCCAGCGCGGCAGGGCCGCTGTTGACGAATGTCATCTCCCATTCGTTGCGCATCGGACGCATGGAACGCTGCAATCCCTGCAACACCATCCCTTCGTCGTCCACAAACAGAACGTGCTTTTTCATTTGAGGACCTCCTTCGCCCAGGTTTCCTTTTCTGCCACTCCGGAAACCGGCGCAACCGGAATACGGATGATGAACACAGTGCCCTTGCCCATCTCTGTTTCAAAACTGATCGTGCCACCGTGTTTATCCACTATGACAGAGCGGGCAATCGCGAGGCCCTGCCCCGTGCCCTTGCCGACACCTTTGGTCGTGAAAAACGGATCAAAAATCCTTCCGCGCGCCTGTTCGGGAATGCCCGTGCCGGTGTCCTGGATGCGCACTTCCACCCAATCGCCGTCAAGTTTGGTGCTCACGGTGATGATGCCCTTGCGGGTATCACCTTCCTTGATCGTGTCTCCAATGGCGTGAGCAGCGTTGACGGTCAGATTCAGGATGACCTGATTGAACTCGCCCGGCAAACATGTCACCGGCGGCAGCTCGGGATCAAAATCTGTGACGAGATCGGCCACGTATTTCCATTCATTGCGCGCGACGGTAAGCGTGCTTTCAATGCAGTGATTCAAATCCACCTGTGTCTTGTCCGCCGAGCCTGGGTGCGAAAATTCCTTCATCGCCCGAACGATTTTTGTCACGCGGTCCACACCTTGAAGGGATTGGTCAATGGCTTTGGGAATCTCCTCAATCAAGTAATCCAAATCGGCGCTTTTAAGCGCGTCCTCCGTGTTTTGAACAAGTTCCGGCGTCAATTGATTTTCGCGCGCAGCATCGAGCAACCGGCGTGGCGCACCCAACACAGGCAACAACTCATCGAACGAATCACGGATGAATTTGGTGTTGTCTCCGATGTACTGGGTTGGTGTGTTGATCTCGTGAGCGATGCCTGCGGCGAGCCTCCCGATGGATTCAAGCTTTTGAGCCTGGCGCAATTGAACCTCCATCATCTGCTTTTCCTGTTCTACCGACCTGCGTTCCGTGACATCGCGCGCAACGGTCAGCACGCCTTCAATCTCTCCACTGGCATTCCGGAATGGCGCGCCGTGAGATTCAAGCGTGCGCCATGACCCATCCTTGTGTTGCATCCGATATTCGACGACTTCGCCGATGCCGTTCTCGGTGGTTTTACGCGACGCAGCCATGACGCGGTCGCGATCCTCCGGGTGAATCTGTGCGAATGCGAGCGTGGCCTGGAGCTCGTCCCGGCTGTAACCGAGGAGACGCTCGTACGACGGACTGTTGTAAAGCCGCCTTCCATCGCGATCCACGATGGCGATCAAATCAGCGACGTTTTCAGCGATGAGCCGGAACCGCTCTTCACTCTTGCTCAACTGTTCCGTGCGTCGCGCGATTGTTTCCTCCAGTTCGTGTGTGTGTTTGCGGGTCTGTTGCAGCAGCGTCCATTTTTCGGTGAGCGCGCCGGCAATCTGCAAAACCTCGACGTTGTCGAACGGCTTCTTCAAAATCACCAACTGGTCAGAATCCCCAATTTTTTGGTGCATTTCTTCCCAGGAATAATCGGAGTAGGCCGTGCAGACGACCACTTGCAGATCAGGATAGACCTCCCAGATTTTGGCAATGGTTTCGATGCCGTCCCAGCCGGGCGGCATCCGCACATCCACAAAGGCCATCGCGTAAGGATTTCCATCCGCGACGGCTTTTTGAACAAGTTCCAGACCTTCCTGTCCTTGAAAAGCGGAGTCAATGATATAGCTCCGGCGCGGAATCGAAGCCGTATCCCCAAACAGTTCGGCTTCGGAAGCATCCAACGCGTCCGTGCCATCGGGTCTGTCGAAGATCTTTTTGAAATCTGCGTGGATGGCACGGTTGTCATCTATGACAAGGATGTGATGGCTGTTCTTTTTGGTGGTCGCATTCATGGCAAATGTTTTGGATCCGCAGCCGGCAGTTCCAATGTGAAAGTTGCGCCCCGATCCGATCCCTCACTGTATGCCTGCAACGAGCCGCCCATTTCCCGGGCTGCGTTGGCGCTGCTGTGCAGCCCGAAACCGTGACCGCTCTTCTTGGTGGTGAAACCGTGGTTGAAGATGCGTGTGAGATTTTCAGGCGGAATACCGATGCCATTGTCGGTGACGCTGATGCGCACGCGGCTTTCTGTGTTGCGAATACGCAATGTGATCTGTTTGTCGTCGCGATTGGTTTCGTCACACGATTGCTTCGCATTGCGGATAAGATTGATGAGAACCTGAAGCGCCTTGTGCCTCTCGATTGTGACTGCGGCATCGGCGAAGTCCTTGATGATTTGAACGTCGTGACGCGCCAAAGAGCTGGCGTTCATCTGAATGGCGTTTTCGACCAATTCCTGGGCGGCCAAGGTTTCAGTGACTCCCGAGGCTTTGGCCAGGCTTTGTTGCATGGTCACAATGTCACGGATGTGATCTATGTTTTTGCAAAGAGTCTCGGTTTCGGAAATGATCTTCTTCTGCTCTGCTGCAAGGTGAGCGCTCAGTTGACGCAGGTAACCGGGAATCTTGAGACCTTTCGGGTCTGATCTGAAAAATCTGCCGAGATCCGATTGGTTCTGGTCAATCAACTCCACGATCTTGTTCAGATTGACGATCTTGGATTTGCGGGTGGACTCTGCAACAAGAGTGGCAGAGACATTGACGCTGTTGAGAGCGTTGCCGACGTTGTGGAGGACGCCCGTGGCCACCTCGGCCATGCCGGCATAACGGGAGGCTTCCACCAGTTCTTTCTGCGCGCGGGCCAATTCGGCTTCCGCATGTTTGCGGGCTGTGATGTCCTGTTTGACTGCGACGTAGTGGGTGATTTCGCCCTTCTCGTCAGGCACAGGTGTGATTGTGGCTTCCTCGATCAATTCACTGCCATCCTTGCGGGCGTTGTGAAATTCTCCGTGCCACACCTCGCCGCTGGAAATGGTCTTCCAAAGGTTCTGATAATAATCCGGCGAGTAGGAACTCTTGGCGGATTTGTGCTGGAGCACGCGAGGGTTCTTACCAAGTGCCTCGTCGGCGGTGTAACCGGTGATGTGCGTGAAAGCCGGGTTGGTCCAGACGATGTTGCCCTCACGGTTGGTGATGACGATGACGTTGGCGGCCGAGCGGAGCGCGGCTTCCTGCAAGCGAAGCAATTCACCGGCACGTTTGCGCTCGGTGATGTCCTCGACCGTGCCAACGTGTCCTGTGATGACGCCCTGATTGTCGCGAACAGGAACCGAACGCGCTTGAACCCATCGCACCTCACCTGTCGGTCGAATGAATCGAAACTCGTGATCGAGGTCTTGCCCCGGTCCGGTGGTTGCCAGTCTTGCGGCCAGCAGGCCCGGCTTGTCTTCAGGATGAATGGCCTTTTGCCAGCCGTCTCCCACGCTTTCCTCCAGACTCAGGCCGGTTATCTTCAGCCAGGCCGGGTTGAAATATAGCGCTTTTCCGGAAGTGTCCCGGAGGAAGATGCCGATCGGCGCGGAGGCGCTCAACGAGCGAAAGCGCTCCTCGCGCATTTGCAACTCTTCGTGAGCCACCGTCAATTCTGCCGTGCGCTTCCGCACCTGTTCCTCGATCTCAGAGTTGATTGATTCCAGTCCGGCGCGGTGGGCGGAAACCTCCGTCATCTCCTTCAAACTCTGCTGGATGGAAAACAGGAGAAAAGTATCCTCAAAAATCACCCAACCTGCGTGCTCCACCCAGCGCCATGAGCTTGTCGTCAGAACACCAAAAACCGACGCCGGCCAGAACAATCCGCGCGCCATGTGATCTGCCGCCACAATCACCGTGGCGGTGATCAGCACGCGCCAGTCCCGGTAAAAGGCCAGAAATGCGAGCGAGCCAAAGACGTGAAAATGCGTTTCGATTCTTCCGCCGGTCACATGAATAAGCAGCGCCGAGAAGAGCATTTGCGCGAAGGCTATGACATGCCGCGTCAACACCTGCCCCGGGTGGCGCAACGCCAGAAACACCGGCAGCGCTGCAATGGCTGCTCCAAGAAAGATGGATGCCCAAACATGCAAGTTCACCTTGCTGGTCGCGCCGATCCACGTTTGTGGAACGATCCAGATGGCGGCGGCAACGCCTGCGACCCATTGAGCCACCATCAGCCAGGCAAACATTCGATCCGTTCGGCGATGAATCCCTGAGAGAGCCACCTGAAACAACGTGTCTGCCCGTTGCTCTTGTTGCAACTTGCCTTTGGCTGAATCAACATTGCTTTGGTTTTGCATGTTCAACGATTGAAAACCGGTTCAGTCAGTGGACATCCAAAAACCGGTGTGTGCGCTGTCTCTGCATTTTGATCGTCGAGGAGGGAAATGATCGCGCTCAGTCCGGGATTGCCTCCCATGTGACCGCGCATCATCGTGATGCCACCCTGGAAAATGAGCCGGCCCTCACGATCGTAAAGAACAGTTGCTCCGGAAGTTTGAGCTTGAAAGCGGCCTGCCTCCACTCCGTCCTTGTCTTCATGTACCGTGACGCCCTGTATCGTCACGGCTTTTCGCCGTAATTCTGAATCCGACCAATCAGATGTCGTACCTTCGGGCTGCACCAGCCAGATTTGAGCATCAACCTTTGACTGGCATCGAGTCACCAGCCAGTTCAATTCTTCGAGTGAGGCGCGAGAACAGGGACAGCGCGGATGCACAAACATGATCAGTGTGGGAACTTTTACGCCGCGTGAAATCCGGCTCGCGGACGGCCACTTATCTGGCACGACTCCCGTTGCGCCCGCGGTGAAGGCGTAATTTGTGAGAAACGCCATTCCCGCAAGGATGACAATTACCCAGATCAGCACGGTCAACCAAGCCAGCCGCTGCGAAAATTTGTCAGTGCGCTTTGCGACAGGTTTGTTCGCGGAAACTTCAGAACCAGCCGCAGATGTCGAATCAGCGTAGTTGAATTTAGCGTTGTGTGAATCCACTGCCATAAAACCGTATGACAGCCTGTCGCCGAACCAAAAGCGCTCATGCTCTCAAAGGATTTATCGGCAAAAAACCGGCTTGGGTTGAGAGGACTTGGGGGGGCTGATACGGATGTGTCTGCGCCGCTGAATAATCCGGAGCGATACTAGCAGTACACCAGCAACGATTGATTGATGGGTGCAACGCGGTTGTGGCTCAGAATCTTTTGAATCGAACCTTCGCACAACGGTTGTCCTTCCGGGATCAGCAACAATCCGTTCGGGGTGTAAATTCCCTTGGCGAGAACCATGCCGGGCTGAAGTTCGGCGATCAAAACTTCCCGTTCCTTGCGCGGCACATCGGCCTTGGGCAGTGCGCGCAGGAACGCGCGAACCGCCTCGGGATCAAAAGCGCTCCCGCTGTCGAGCTTGATGGATTCAATCGCGTTCGCTTCGTCGTGAGGCGATTCCGCATACGCCACGGCAACCGCCAGCAAACGCGCAAGCCACGGAATTTCCTCGCCAGCCAGCCCGTCCGGATATCCCGTGCCGTCGAACCGTTCGTGATGCGCGCGAATGATATTGCCCACATCTTCGAGGTGATGCACGAATTTGACGAGGTCCTGTCCCAAGGCGGGGTGCGAGCGCAAAATCGTCTGTTCGTCTTCACGAAGATTTTCGCGATCCTGTTCCCACTTGGAAATCAACTCGCGATGGATGCCGACCAGTCCGATGTCATGAAGCCACGCGCTGACTTCGAGCACCTGGCGCTTGTCGGGTGGAAGCCGCAACGTGTCAGCAATTGCCCGGCAGACTTCGTGAACGCGACGCGCTTGATTGCCTAGAGCGGGATGAAAAGTCTGCAAGACATGCAGGCCCAGTTGTACCGAGTGCTGGAGATTTTCCGACAGCGCCTGATTTTGTGCCGAGAGCAGTTCATTCTGCTCGGCCACCCGGGCGATTTGCTGTTCAAGCGACTGGTTGAGTTCCTTGAGGCGCTGATTCATCACATTGGCCTCGGCCTGCAAATTGGAATTCCGAACAACAAGCTCGTGTCGTTGAACGGCGTTCTTCACAGTCACCAGCAGCTCTTCGCGCAACCACGGTTTGACGATGAACCTGAAAATCTCACCCTTGTTGATGGCATCAATCACCGTGTCCAGACTCAGCACCGCCGTGATGAGAATGCGCGTGGCATTGGGCTGAATCTCCCGCGCCTGGGCCAGAAACTCCAGTCCCGTGACACCGGGCATCTGATGATCTGAGATGATGACGGAAAACTGCTGCTTCTGAAGTTCGTCGAGCGCGACGAATGAGTTTGATGCTGTGACGACCTGATAACCCTCCCGCGCGAGAGTTTCCCGCAATCCTGCCAGCACGATCTGCTCGTCATCAATGACGAGTATCCGGTGCAAAGACTGGTTTTGCGCTCTGAAAAATGAGGTCATGTTGCGCTCTCTGATTCAAACGAACCGGAAAATTTGATGGGTGTGACCGCAAAAGCAAAGCATGACGGACGGGTTGCTGCTTGAAAGCACCCATTCGCCACACCGACGGGCAACTCAAAACAAATTCTCACTGTGAACTTCCGGTTGTTAAGAACACAAAGCATGTAGGATGCCGACAAGACCCGGTGTTGTTGAGGTTGTGTGTGTTACACGCAAAATCAATGAAAACATGGAGGGTTTGTGACGGTGAAAATGAATAGTCGAACGCCTGTATCGCCGGTTTTGTCCAGACATTTATTATTTTGTCGCGAAATCTGCCTTGGATTCCTGACGGGGCGTGTCTGAAAAATTGATTCAAAGCTGGGGCAGGAGACAAAGAACATCACTCGCTTGTCGCGACGGTTGTTTCCCGTTAGTCTGGCGGCATGGGACGTCAATGGTTACATGCAAAACGTCTGGTTGCCGGCCTCAAAAAGGGCCGCACGACCAGCAAGCTCGTTCGCGAAATCTCCGTCGCCGCCAAAATGGGCGGGGCTGATCCTGCCATGAATGCGCGGCTTTTCACCGCCGTGGAAAAGGCCAAGAAAGAGAGCGTGACCAAGGATGCCATTCAGCGTGCCATCAACAAGGGGGCGGGCATCGGTGGCGAGAAACTGATCATGGAGCATGTCGTGTTCGAGGGCAAAGCGCCGCACAACGTGCCGGTCATCGTCGAAGTTTACACCGACAATGTGAACAGGACTGCTCCCGAAGTGCGCGTTCTTTTCAAGAAGGGCCAGCTCGCCACCACAGGAGCAAACAAATTTCTCTTTGATCACGTCGGGCTTGTCGAAGCACATCACTCTGATGCCGGTGCCGACCGTGAGGCGGCCGCAATCGAGGCTGGCGCGAATGAAGTCGAGCCTCTCACCCATGACCAAAACGACGACATCCCCGAGGGTGCGGCAGGTGCGCGGTTCATTTGCGAGCGCACTGCCGTTCATGAAGTTTCAAAATGGCTTTCTGCGAATGGCTGGACTGTCGTGACGAGTGAGCTCGGTTACGTGCCGAAACAATTCCCTGAACTCACCGACGTGCAGCGCGATGAAGTCGGCCAGTTCCTCCACGAGCTGGACGAGCACGACGACGTGCATCGGGTCTGGGCGGCGATAAAATAACCCGCGGAGGTTTCGCGTGCGCAACGCCCCGCCAAACCTCCACACGATCCGCGGCATCA
>CAZFNB010000060.1:0-8415 GCA_964520235.1 uncultured Bifidobacterium sp.
ATGTGGCGGTGGAGTGGATGGAAATCCCGACGTTCAGCCGCGACGGACAATTTCCGAGCGATCATTTTCCCGTGGTCGCGAAAGTGCGGCTCGAAGCTGGCAAACCCGTTCAAGCATCAACTGGCAAAGTCATCCGCATCAACGCTGGTGCGTCGAGCGATTACACGGATTCGGAAGGCAATGTCTGGCTGTCGGATCGCGGTTTCGAGGGCGGTGACGCGGTGACGCGTGATGCGACGATGAAGATCGAGAATACGAAAGACGCGACGATTTATCGCACGGAGCACTGGGGCATGGAATCGTTTTCGCAAGCCGTGCCGAACGGAGAATATCTGGTGAAGCTGCATTTCGCAGAGACTTGGGAAGGAGTCGAGGGAGCTGGAGGCCGCGTGTTCACGATGAATGTCGAAGGGAAAGAAGTGGCAGATTTTGATATTTGGGAAAAAGCGGGCGGTGCGCGCAAGCCTTGCGTCGAGACTGTGAAAGTGAAGGTTGCCGACGGCAAGCTGGACATCCGGTTCGAGGCCGGCGCGGAAAGCACCGCGATCAACGGCATCGAGATTTCCTCTTTGAAGTGAGGCTGTCTGTTGGCTGCGATGTTTCGCGTTGAGGTTTGTCTTTTGGCGGCGTAAAACAGTCACATGGAAACCGAAAAGCACAGTCCACCGAAATATTATCAAATCAGCCGCGAGATCATCGGTTCGATCCAGACCGGTGCATTGCCGACAGGTTCACCTGTGCCTTCGGAAAATCAAATCATTGAGAAGTTCCAGGTCAGCAACACCACCGCACGCAAGGCGCTCCATGAACTTGAAAAGGAAGGCTGGGTGCAGCGGGTCAAGGGAAAGGGAACGTTCGTCAAGGACAAGACCGTGGTGCGCTCAATCAACCGGATATTCGGTTTCACAAAAAACATGGTTGAGGCCGGACGCAAGCCTTCGACGCGGCTTATCGGTTTCCGACTTCACACCAGCGATCACAAACAGACGATCAACGGTCGCGAATACACGCTCAAAGGACCATTCTGTGAAATCGAGCGCATCCGCTACGCAGACGGTGTTCCAGTGATGAAGGAGACGCGGTACATTTCGACCGGACTATGCCCGGACGTACATCGCAAAAACCTCGAGCAGTCGCTCTACGACATTTTCTCGAAGGAATACGGCATCCAACTGACCGAAATCAATCAGATGGTGAGTGCTGTGTTGATGGACGGGGATCAGTTGAAACATTTCAACCTGGCCAAAGCTGTTCCCGCCTTCCGCGTTGAAGGAGTTTCTTTCTGCGGAAAGGATTTGATAGTGGAGATGGAGGATTCGATTTACCGCGGCGACATGTATCGGTTTGCTGCCAAAGCCAGCGGCAAGTCATAGATTTTACCCCCCCCCTCAAAATAATTTCAGAAAACTGTTGACCGATTTTTTCAAACGTGAATACTTAGTGCGTCAACACACAAACCATGAAAACACGCCTATGTTATGCACATTACATCAACTTAGTGCGTCAACGCGTTTGATTTGTAAGTCCGTAAACTCCATCCCCAATAAAAATCAACCCATGAAAACCAGTTACCAAATAATGAATGCGTCCGGTCGTGCCCGGGCAAGATCAATGTCTAAAGTCGCCGCTTTCCTCCTTGGTGGTGCGATGGCCATACCCTTGTTCACACTGCGGACATCGGCAGCGACGACGCTCGTGAATGAGGACTTCAACTCCTACTCCGGCGCTGTAACAAGTTCCTCAAGCTTGGCCAAGGCGGTTCCGAGCACGGACTACATCCGAATCGAAGACGGCCTCGCCTTTCCAAACTCTCCCGATGGATTGGGATTCAATGGTGTCCAGTTGACGAGCGGATGGTTTCCGTCCTCGGCGCACAATTCCGGTAACGCCATGCTGCTCCGGCCCAATACGGCCTTTCGCTGCAATCTCGACCCGCGTGGCGGAACGAACTACGTCTGGGAATTCTCGATGCTCAGTTCCAAAAGCGGTGCAGCAGATCGTGGGTTCAGGATTTCGATTCTCGAAGCAGGCGCAGATCAAAATGAACAGGACAGTGTGATATTCCGTTCCGGTCAGGCGGCAACCACGAATAATTCCTCGTTGACCGGACTTTCCCCGGCTGTGGACGGCGTTGACATCATCCAGGCATTCAACGGATTCAATGCTGCCAGCCTCGTGCCACTCCCGAACCAATGGGTGACGATGAGCAACACGGCAGCGGTCACCCCGGTTTTCATCACCAACAACGTGTGGGCGCACTACAAGATCGTTCTGGATGCGGTCACGCGGAAATTCGAGTTCTATGTCAATGACATGGTAACGCCGAAAAGCGTCAACAACGCGGCTGCCCGTCCGCAGAATCTTCCCATCACCGCCATCCGTTTTAACAATGAAGGCAACTCGGCGGATGACGGGTACACGCTGATTGACAATGTCAGTCTCACCACTGACGGCGAGTTCGTTTCACTGTCTGGCGGAGCGGTCTCCGATGGATTTGAGGCCTACACGGCATCCAATTCCGGAAACACAAACAGCGCGAACAACAACCCGGGCGGGCCGTGGGTCACTTCGGAAACGACAGGTGTTGCCAATAATAACGACCTTGCTCCAACCCGGGTACAGGTGGTTGACAGTTCCGTGACAGCGCCACATTCCGGCAGCAAGTCGTTGATGGTTTCTCAAGGACAGACCTCCGGAGCTTCAATCTCATGGGGGCAGGCGACGAACGAAGATGTTCGCGTCACGTGGTGGGTGAAAGTACCCGGTGTGACCAACAGCGGCACGCTCAACCCGGATCAGGTCTGGCTGCGCGTTTCGCTCTATGGCTGGGAAGCTGACTACAGCTCGGCCTCGGACACGATGTTGATCGGTTATGGTCATCGTGCGGCAGGCTTTCAGACTGCGCCAAACAACTGGTCAGGGACGACAAACTCGATCATCACCTTCAACCGTTGGTTTGGCGAATGGTTCACCGGCGGCAACTGGAACGACACGCTCCAGACCTACTCGCCTGACACTTGGGAAGAATATCAACTGACCACCAACGTTAAGCTGAATTCCTACACACTCGTCAAAAATCCGAGCACGACACCTGTTGTTGTGATCAAGGACGGAAAATTCATCTCCTCGTGGGGCAACAACAAAAAAATCCACACGCTTGCGTTCAGCACATCAAACACCTCCACGCCAGGATCGAATCCGGCTGCGTTTGTGGACGACGTCACCATCGAGCCATACACAAATACGGAAACGCCCGATCCTCGGCCCTACAATGTCAACCTGATCGGCAGCCGTTTCACGAACTACACCGTTCTCACGATCCCCGGAAAAACCATCGGTGGCGTGACGGTGGATCCGCGTGACAACACCTCCATCCTGTTCACGGTTGATGAAGAACGCATCGGCGAAGTCCGTCGTGCGACAAAAGTGGCCAGTGGAAACTGGGTCTTGGATTCGAATCCCATCATCTCGGGATTGTATAATCCGAACACGTGCATCGTTGAAACGAACGGCACGATCTGGGTCGCGCAGGATTCAGTGAAAGGCGGCCTGTGGTCAGCCGTCAGCCGTTTGAAAGAACCGTGGGCAACCAGCACGCTTGAGGAAGTCATCAGCGACTTCAGTGTCGCTCCCACCAACCAGCAGGATCAGGTCTGCGATCTTGCGTTCGTCCCGACGACCTGGGGCGGCACGTATCCACAACTTGCACTTCTGGATCGCGGTGTGAATGCGAACAACAACCCAAATGCGATCTGGCTAGCAGATCCGGCCACCACAACCTTGAATCAGGCCGTTTACAACACCTTCTTGGTTGCTCCGAGCACGACCGCCTTCGGCGCAGGCATCGGCGGCAACGCCAATGCGATCGCAGCCCACCCTGTGACGGGCGAATTGCTGACGATCTGGGAGGACGGCGTCAGCAACAGCGTTGCGACTGCCGACGATGGTGTAATTATTGCCTGGGACAGCACAGGTGCCGCCCGGCAAATCTCCACCACCACCGGCTCGGGACAAAACGGCTGGTATGCAGGCATCGCTGTGGATCCCTTGACCAGCCGCATCTGGGTTTCGGATCGGGTCAACACGGGCAATCCGTCCGCGTTCAACACCCCCGCGATCCGCTCCTACGACACGAACACGGTGCCCGCCGGAACGTTGAACTCTTCTGTCGTGAATGAGATCACGTTCCCGACGATTTCGCCGACGATGGATCGCCCGGATCGCCACATTGACTTCAAAGATCCTGGCATGGCGTTCTCAGCCAATGGCGGCATCCTTGTTGTGAGCGACCAATCGTTGGTGGCAGGCGGCAGCCGCTTGATCATCTTCCACAATGAAGCGTTCACAATTCCGAACGTCACGATCACCAGCGTCACACGCTCCGGCGGCAGTGCGAACCTCACGTGGACCTCTGGTGGTGGTGTGAACTATGTCGTCCAACGCAGCAGCACAGTAAACGGAACGTACGTTGGCATCTCTGGCATTCTGACTGGCACGGCTTACACAGACATCGCCGCCCCATCAGGCCAGGCGTTCTATCGCGTTGTGGCATTCCCGCAGAATTGATGGTTCGTGGCAACAGGGTTGGTTGGCTTGGGGACGCCGGTTCAAACACCGGCGTCCCCTCGAAAAGCAGGCTCAAGGACTTTCCGATGAATATAATTGGGAAAAAAAACAGCGCGAAGATGGCTCATCGTGGTTTCACATTGATTGAACTGCTGGTGGTCATCGCCATCATCGCCATTCTGGCGGCAATGCTTCTACCCGCCTTGGGCAAGGCGAAAGTCCGTGCGCAGGGCATCGTTTGCATGAATCATCTGAAGCAGCTTCAACTGGGTTGGTACATGTATTCGGGCGACAACGACGACAAGATCGCACGTACCGGCGGACTCGACTCCACCTCTCTTGTAACCTCGTTGCCGGATGCGCGCACCGAAGCGGGCAATCCATACAACCAATGGGTCTATGGCGACGTCAGAACATCATCGGACAGGCAACTGCTCGAACTCGGGCTTATCTATCCTTACGTCAAGAACCTCGAAATTTACAAATGTCCGGCGGACAAAAACAATTTTGTGAACACGGGAGGCCGGGGATCCTCCATTCTCACCATCCGCAGCATGGCCATGAGTTGCTGGATGAATCCGATCCAGAGATGGGCCAGCGACAACCGGGTGTTTCGAAAACAGACGGACATCGTACGTCCCACACCCGCCGAGTGCTGGGTATTGATTGATGAAAACCCTTTCAGCATCAACGATGGCTTTTTTGTCTGCGATCCGAGCGACACCGAAAACTGGATAGACATCCCGGCGACCTATCACAACGGCTCGGGGGGATTGTCGTTCGCGGATGGCCACGCAGAACTCAAGAAGTGGCGCGATCCGGCGATTTTGAATCTGCGCGAGACGCCCGGAGGACGAATTCCGCGGAATACCAGCGCACCCAACGATCTTGAATGGCTGCGTATTCGCAGCAGCAGTGAACCATGATGATGTTTATTTCTCATAAAGTCCCAAAGCCATGAAACATGGAATCTCAACGAGACGACAAGCCGCATTCACATTGATTGAATTGCTGGTGGTGATCGCAATCATAGCGATCCTCGCAGCGATGCTTTTGCCGGCCCTTTCGCGCGCCAAGGCAAAAGCTCTCGCCATCAAATGCATGAACAACCACAAGCAACTGATGATCGCTTGGAAGATGTATTCCGAGGACAACGGCGAATCACTGCCGTTTTCAAAGGCTCCAGGCGGGCCTTATGAATGGGTGGGCGGAGACATGACAATCACCCCTGAAAACATCAATCCAGATGCCACTCCATCCGCTGGAGGAAACAACATCCGCGCCAGCAGTCTTTTCAGTTATGCAGGCAAGAATCTTGAGATTTACAAGTGCCCTTCCGACAGGAGCACCGCAGCGGACGGACGAACCGGAGCCCTGCCGCGCACCAGAACCATGTCAATGTTGAACTGGGTTGGCGGACGAGGCACGGCAGCCGGGCAGCCCGCAGCCATGCTCTGGTCTGGCAATGCAACGCCTGGTGCCGGACCGTGGCGTGAATACAGAAAAACTTCCGACTTTGTGAACCCCGGCCCATCTGGAACTTTTGTGTTTCTTGACGAGCGGGAGGATAGCATCAATGACGGTTTTTTTGTCGTGGATATGGAGGGTTATCCAGGAACACCGCTTGATCTGGTGGACAGCCCGGCCAGTTACCACGCCGGCTCCGGGGGTCTATCCTTCGCGGATGGCCATTCCGAATTGCACAAGTGGAAAAGCCAGTTTGTTCTGCAACCTCCGTTGATCGGCCAAAGCAGGCCGTATCCTACGCCGGTTTCCAGCGCACCAGACCCCGCAGCATTGGCGGCAGATGTCCAATGGATGCAGGAACGTGCGACGCGTAAACAATAAGCTTATGCCCACGGCCACATCTCAACGCACCACAGCGGCCCGCAAAAGCGCAAGCACGGGGGATTTTTCAGAGCGTCTGCGCCTCATCCAGCATGTCGCGTTGGACATGGACGGCACGATCTATTGCGGGAACACTGTTTTTCCGTTCACCAATTCCTTTCTGGATCTTCTCAACCGGATGAACATTGGCTACACGTTGCTCACGAACAATTCCTCAAAAAGCGTCGAGGACTACGTGGCCCATCTGCGCCGCATGGGTATCCGCGTCACAACGGATCAACTCTGTACCTCAACGCACCTTGCAATCGAATATCTCAAGGAAGAACACCCGGAAGTGGAGCGCATCTTTCTCCTCGGAACCGCCAGCATGAGTCGCGAAATTCATTCGGCGGGCTTTTCGTTGACGGAGGATGACCACAATGATGAACCTGACGCTGTTGTCGTCGGCTTCGACACAAGCCTGACTTTTGCGAAGCTTTGTCGCGCGGCGTACTGGATAAATCAGGGCAAGCCATTCATCGCATCTCATTTGGATCGTGTCTGCCCGACGGATCAACCCACAGTGCTCGTGGACTGCGGCTCCGTTTGCGCCGCCCTCAAAGAAGCAACGGGGCGTGATCCCGACGCGATCTTGGGGAAACCCAACCCCCGGATGCTGCGCGAAGTTCTTCAACGGCACGAATTGCGACCGGAAAATCTTGCGATGGTGGGTGACCGCCTCTACACGGACATAGTCATGGCCCAGCAGTCTGGCGCGCTCGGTGTGCTTGTGCTCACTGGTGAAGCCACCCAGGAACAAGCAAACCGTCACGTACCGGCCATCGAATTGATCGTGAAGGACATCGCAGAATTTGGTCGGATGTTGAAAGCTTCAAGGAATGGGGGCATGATTTGAGCATCATGGCTCAACGGGAATCCGCCCTCGATCAGCTTGCGTCCGGGTGTTTTGACATTCTCATTGTTGGCGGTGGCATTGTCGGGGCGGGAATCGCACGCGACGCCGCGCTACGTGGACTCAGGACGGCGCTTGTCGAGCAATACGATTTCGCGTTCGGCACCAGCAGCCGGTCCAGCCGTTTGCTCCACGGCGGACTGCGTTATCTGGCTCAAGGACGCATCCGGATGGTTCGCGAGGCAAGCCTCGAGAAGACCATTCTGCACCGGATCGCGCCGCACCTTGCCGAGCCTTTGCCGTTCAACTTTCCGACCTACTCGGAGAACAGGGATTGGAAGTTGTGGCAGTTGAAGCTGGGCGTGAGGATTTACGACTGGTTGTGCAATGGCCGCAATCTTGGCAAATCATCGCCCCTGCCCCCGGACGAACTGGCGCGCAAGTTCCCTGGTCTGACCACAACGGGGCTGCGTGGCGCGGTTAGATACTTCGATGGCTTCACCAATGACGCGCGCCTGGTGCTCGACACTCTTCGATCCGCCGCAAAAGCCGGCACTACACTGTCAAACTATCTGCGATTTAAGGACGCCCGGCGCACCGATGGCTTTTGGAATTGCGAACTTCAAGATGCAACAAATGGGACAATCCTCCCGCTCAAGGCTCGCGCCATTGTGAACGCCACCGGCCCGTGGGCGGACGGGTTTTGCCGTAGCGCCGTCAAACTTCGTGTCACCAAAGGTATTCATCTGGTTCTGGATCGCTCGCGTCTTTCTGTGCCGGAAACACTCGTCATGACCGAAGGCAAAAGGATTTTGTTCGTCATCCCGTGGGGCGAACGAACCATCGCAGGCACGACAGACACAGATTACGAAGGATCGCCCGAAGCGGTGAAGGTTGGCGCGGGAGACATCGCGTATGTGTTGGGAATTGCAAACCGTTTTTTCCCGACGGCAAAACTTTTGCCCAAGGATGTCATCAGTTCGTGGGCCGGGTTGCGACCGCTCCTTGCCGATCCAAATGGCAAGCCGTCCGACATTTCGCGGTCGCACGAAATCAAGTCGCCCGAGCCTGGATGGTGGGACGTGGCCGGTGGCAAGCTCACCACGTAT
>CAZFNB010000061.1:0-8368 GCA_964520235.1 uncultured Bifidobacterium sp.
CCGCCGCGGACGATCCGGAGGGCGGGCCGACCCCGCTTTCGGGCACGACCGCCGCCGAGACGCCCTCCTTCTGCAATTCGCGCAGGAAAGCGCGCGCGGCATCGCTGCCAAGATGCCGCATCAGGATGCCTTGCGCGCTGGCGGCAAGGCGCACGGCGTCCGCATCCGTCAGACCGCTGAACGCGCTGAACGCGCGGCGGATCTGGTCTGCGTTCGGGCTGAGACCGTCTTTTTGCAACACTGCGTATTGCGTGGCCATGTGTTTCGGCGGTTCAGGAGAACGCCATCGGCACCGTTTGAGGTGGGCCGACGTGCTCAAGGTATTCGCGGATGACCCGGATGACCTGCTTGGGATCATCCGTCACCGTGAGCAGATTCAAATCGTCCGGGCCGATGAACTGGTTGTGTTCGCGCATCTGGGTTTTCATCCAGCCGAGAAGTCCGCGCCAGTATTCCTTGCCGAACAGGATCATCGGGAAACGGGGGATGCGCTCCGTCTGCACGAGCGTGAGCACCTCAAACAATTCGTCCAGCGTGCCGAAACCGCCCGGCATGAAGATGAACGCCATGCTGTATTTGACGAAACAGACCTTGCGGGAGAAAAAGTAGTGGAAGTTCAGCGGGACGTTCGCGTAGGGATTTCCCTTTTGCTCGTGCGGCAACTCGATGTTCAGCCCGACGGATTTTCCGCCGACCATCGCCGCGCCTTTGTTGGCGGCTTCCATGATGCCCGGACCGCCTCCGGTGATGACCGGCAGGTTGAGTCGTCCCAGTTCCCGCGCCAGTGCCACGGTCTGCCGGTAATATTTGTTGCCCGGTTTCATTCGCGCTGAACCGAAGATTGTCACTGCGCGATGATCAATGGTTGATAGTGTCTCGAAGGATTCCACGAACTCGCCCATGATGCGGAGAATGCGCCATGGCTCTTCCTTGACGAAAGCCGTCCCGTTGTTGCTCATGTCTGGAGCATACCAGCAGGGAACTGGGAGACAAGAGCGGGCAGGCTTCGGAAAAGTTGAAAAGCTTGCGAGCGGTTCAACGCACGTCGCCGCGTTCCCGGCGTAGAACGGTATCGGAGCACTCACGCATCTCCCGGTCCACTGTCGCCGCAAGCAGAAGACACGGCCACAAGACCAGAAACATTCCGGTCAGTGACAGGGCGACGGCAAACAAGATCAACGTGAACATATGACGTCCATTCCGTGGGGTGCGACGTGCAAAGGATGGAATGTTTTCAGCGCAGCGCAAGTTTCATTTACGTGAAACGAAAGCCGCGCTGATGAACGGGCCGCTCAAACCACGGAGACGATCCGGGTCTGCTGTTTTCGTCCCGCGATCAGAAGATGTGGGCGATCCCCCTGTTTCTTCTCCATGAGTTGCGAGCCCAACGGTGACTGCGGAGTGATGACCAAAACCTCTTTTTTATCCTGCACCACCTCCGTGCCTCCCGCGCGTGGGCCGATGAAATAAAACGCCCGTTCTCCGTCCGCCTCCAGTTCCACCAACGCCCCGATGTCAATGCCGTCTTCCGCCCCGAACTTGCGGGCTTCCAGTTTTTTGAACTCTTCGATCGCCGCTTCAAGTTCCGCAGCCTGCCTGGACTGGCCGCGTGCGAGATACGACGCCTCCAGTCCGCGCGTGTCGTATTTATTGTCCGCCTTGCTTTGCTCGTGCGTGGCCTCGGCACGGGAGTTTTGGGCCGCGCGGAAATAAATTCCAAGTTCGCTGGTAAGCCTGGCGACTATCTTCTCCATCAAAGCGCGTTTGTTCATTGCGTCGGAAAAATTACCCGAGTCGCGTCGGACGGGCAATCGTGGTGGTTGAGAGGCTGTTTTTATTCCAAGCTTTTTTGCCGGGAATCGTTCATACTTGCCGCATGTTGCCGTTGACCAACGCCCAGATCCGCGAGTTCAAAGCGCGCGGCCAGCTTTTGAAACCGACGCTCAAGGTCGGCAAGGAGGGGCTTACGCCGCAATTCATCGCCGCGCTCGACGAGGCGCTGAGGCACAACGAGCTGCTCAAAGTGAAGTTCGCCGACCTCAAGGATCAGAAAAAGCAGTTGGCGCCGCAACTTGCTGAAAAAACCGGCAGTCATCTCATCATGCGTGTCGGTAACGTGGCCGTGCTGTATCGTCCCAGGCCCGCCAGCCTTGATCCGGCTGAAGATTGAGGGTGGCAGAAATGCCCGCCCGTCCATCAGATCTCATCCCTTCCGATGATAACCGACGGTCGTCAACCGGCTGTCGAGTTTGATCACCGCATATCCCCAGGGCAGATATCGCGCCGGCCCTTTGCGCTCGGGATGTTCGATGCGCCATGCGATCACGTCCCAGCCTTCCGAAGTCTTGATGACCTCCCATTCCACGCGGTCGCTCCACGTCTCCTTCTGCTCAAGCAGCCGGGCGGCGACGGCGATCTGCTCGCGATAACGGCCCTGTGGATTTTCAGGATTCGCCATGCGGACATCCCGGCTGCAACCAGCAAGGATCAAAGCAATCAGACAGATGGCAAACGAACGAGTCACGACAGTTAATCGGCATCCGCAGGCGCATCTTGAATCTTTCACAATCAGAGGGGCAGGGGATGAGCCGTGGTTCCGCGCGCGGCTGTCTCGGGGGCCGGCGATTCGACGTACTTACAACAATGAGGTCGCTCCGATGAGCAAAGATTTGTCCTGCATGTTTCGATGGGTTCGATATGCTCGAGGGCTTGATGATGCACTGGATAGCCGCTGCGCTTCTCTCCGCCCTGTTTCTCGGTATGTACGAGCTTTGCACCAAGCACGCCGTCCACAACAACGCTGTACTGCCCGTGCTGTTTTACAGTACGCTCACGGGTGCGACGGTCTGGGGCGTGTTGCTCGCGGTGGACATTTTGTCGCCGGGACTGCTCCCGCCGTCGCTCGTCACGGACCGGCTCACGGGATTTCAACACGCGCAACTCGCGCTCAAGTCGGCCATCGTCGCGTCATCGTGGATTTTCACCTACTTCGGAATGAAACACCTGCCGCTCTCGATCGGTTCCCCCATCCGTGCCACAAGTCCTCTTGTGGTTCTAGTCGGCGCGGTTTTGATTTTGGGCGAACGACTGACGCTGCTGGAGACACTGGGCGTCATCACCACCATTGCCTCCTTCATCGGCCTGTCCATCGCGGGACGCGGCGAGGGGATCCATTTTCACCGGGACAAGTGGGTCTGGTTTCTGGCGGCGGGCACGGTGCTTGGCGCGATGAGCGCGTTGTACGACCGTTATCTGCTCGGGAAGTTGCGCTTTTCCGTGCCGACCGTGCAGGCGTGGTTTTCCATCTATCTGCTCGTGTTCTTCACGCCGTTCATGGTCGGATGGCAACGACGCTGGTGGCCGCGGAATGAATTCCACTGGCGCTGGAGCGTGCCCTGCATCGCGTTCGCGTTGCTGGTCGCGGACTACATTTACTTCGGTGCGCTGGCGGACAAGGACGCGCTCGTCTCACTGGTGATGAGCCTGCGTCGTGGCAGCACGCTCGTGGCGTTTGCGGGAGGCCTGATGTTTTTCGGAGAGCGAACGGATACGGTGAAAACCCTCGCCGTGCTGGGCATCATCGCCGGCATCGTGCTCACCGTGCTCGGGTGACTCAGTGTGAACGGTGACATTCCTTTGCCAGTCGCGACAGCACCGCTGTTTTCGCTGCGAGCGCTGGAATTTTGTCGAGTTGCTTCACCGTTTGTGCAAGGCGATGCGACCAGTTCGCGTTCGAGGTCGAGCCGGGCGTGTTGAACCGTTCCTTCTGCGCGAACACATCGGTGATCTGAAACACAGCCAGCCACGAGTGCGAGTGCATCACGGCGTGGAGGAAACCTTCGTGCAGGCGGTCGGTGAATTCGCGCACGGGTTCTTCGTGGTGCAATCCGGCAAAGTGCATGATGCGCTTCAACTCGGCGCGGTTGTGCTCCACGGATTCCCCGGCGTCAATGTTCGCCCAGCACTCTGCCCATTGGAGCGCCAGCGGCGTGTGATCGTGCGTGGCGGGTTGCGCGAGTGAGAGGCGCGGATATTTCTTCGGATTCGAGTAGCTGCCGTCGTGTTCGCGGAACAACATCGGGATACGGAAACCCGGAATGCCGAGCTTCTCCAGTGTGGGCGGCACGTATTCAGGAACGACACCGAGGTCTTCGGCGACGACGGTCGTTTCACCCGCCGCTTCCTGAATCATCTGCAACAACTCTTCGCCTTGCTCCTGGTTCACAGCCTTGTGCTCGGGCGTGTCATCGGGAAATTGTTTGAAGCCGGGCAAACGTCCCCGGCAATGATCCGCCGCCTCGGTCTCGCTCATCGGCAGAAATTCCGCGTTGCGATCCGGCGTCCACGGGAAAGAGTAGATGCGGAACAAACCGAGCACGTGGTCAATGCGGAAGAAATGGAAAACCTTCTGGATGTTGCCCACGCGCACGCGCCACCAGTCGAAGTTGTGACGCCGCAATTCGTCCCAGCGATAATTCGGGATGCCCCAGTTCTGACCCCACTTGGCGGTGAACGGATCGCTTTTGAACGTACGTTCGGGCGGCGCGCCGCCGCTCCAGTCGAGATCGAAGATGCCGCGATTCGCCCACACGTCCGCGCTGTATCGCCCGACGCCGAACGGGATGTCGCCCATCAGATAAACCTTCTTCTTCGCGCCGTAAGCTTTTATGTCCTGCCATTGTGTGAACGCGATCCATTGCACGTAGGCGAAGAACAATTGTTTCCGGCTCAACACATCGCGGCGCTTCTCGGGCAGCGACAGCAACCACGTCCGCGCACGACGCGGCCCGCGATGTTCCGTCTGCCAGCGATCCCACGTGGGCGAGCCGCCGTTCTCCTCCATCAACACGCGGAACAACGCGTAGTCGGAAAGCCAGTCGGCATTCTCCATGAGGAACGCGCGGAACTGAAGGGCGCGCTTCGTCTCCTTGTTGAAATGTTTCTTGAGAAAGTTCGCGAACGCGGCGTCGAGCAGCTTGCGTTTCAACGCCTTCACCTTCGGATAATTCACCGCGCCCGAGCGCAGTTCCGCGAGCAATGCGGGCTTGGCGATCTGTTTGAGTTGCGTGCTTGTGATGTCCGGCAGGTCTTTCGGCGTGATCGAGATCGTCGTCGGTTCGAGCGCGAGCGAACTGATGGCGTTGTAGGGCGAGTTGTCGTCGCTGGTCTCGTTGATGGGCAGCGTCTGGAAGATGTTCAAGCCGTGTCGCGCACACCAATCAATCATCTGGCGCACGCCGTCGGTGTCGCCGATGCCGAGATCGTTCTCGGTCCGGATGGCGAAGACGGGTTCGAGGACGCCTGCGAGCGAATGTTCGGGACTGAGTTTCATTATGAGGGCCGGATGGTGACAGAAGGGCGGGGGAATTCAAGTGGCACAAAAATGCGGTGGTGTTGACGGGGCGGATTCGGTTTCATGTCACGAACAATCCAATGACCACGACCAAACCGCGTCTCTCCTTCTGGCAGATCTGGAACATGAGCTTCGGCTTCTTCGGCATCCAGTTCGGCTGGGGTCTCCAGATGGGCAACATGTCCGCCATCTATGAATACCTTGGCGCAAAGGAGAGCGAACTGCCGTTGCTCTGGCTCGCCGCGCCTCTGACGGGACTCATCGTGCAACCGATCATCGGCCACATGAGCGACCGCACTTGGGGGCCGCTGGGCCGACGGAGGCCGTATTTCCTCGTGGGGGCGATCCTTGCGAGCCTTTCGTTGTTGGCGATGCCTCACAGTTCGGTGTTGTGGATGGCGGCGGGGTTGTTGTGGATTCTCGACGCTTCCGTGAACGTGAGCATGGAGCCGTTCCGGGCGTTCGTGGCGGATTTGCTGCCGGAGCAACAGCGCACGGTCGGGTTTGCAATGCAATCGGTCTTCATCGGCGCGGGCGCGGTCATCGCGTCCAAGCTACCGGAGTGGTTGCACACCTACGGCAAGGTCAGCACCGATACCGGCGCGGGACATCCGATTCCGCAGACGGTCACTGTCGCGTTCACGGTCGGCGCGATCGTGTTCTTTCTGGCCGTGCTGTGGACGATCATGACCACGAAGGAGCATCCTCCGGAGGACATCGAGGCGTTGCGCCGGAAAAAATCCGAGGGCTGGGGCGAAATCTGGACCGCGTTCCGCGAGATGCCCGCGCGCATGAAGCAACTGGCGGTGGTGCAGTTCTTCACCTGGTCTGCGTTGTTCTGCATGTGGATATTCTTCGCGCCCGCCGTGGCCCGCAACATCCTCGGCGCCACGGACACAAACTCGGATCTGTACAAACAGGGCATCAACCTCGCCAATTCCTGCTTCGCCACCTACAACCTCGTCGCGTTCTTTGCTGCGATGGTGTTCCTCTGGTTGGGACGCCGGGCGCCGGCCAAAGCGATCCATTTTTTCTCGCTGCTGCTTGGCGGGCTGGGGCTTGTCTCCGTCGGGGTGGTGCGTGATCCGAACCTGCTGATCGTCGCGTTCGTCGGAGTCGGCATCGCCTGGGCCTCGATCCTTTCGATGCCTTACGCGATGCTTTCGGGCGCGTTGCCCGCCGACCGCATGGGTGTTTACATGGGCATCTTCAATTTCTTCATCGTCATCCCGCAAATCCTTGTGGCCCTCATCATCAGCCGGGTGATGGATTCGTTCCCGCAAGTGAGCCGGTTGACCGCGGTCGTGGCAGGCGGCGTCTGCATGTTGATCGCCGCGCTGGTGACGCAATTCGTGAAGTTGCAGGAAGATCAGAACGCATCTTGACACTGCCCCCGAATTCCTGGCCGTGAGGCGGCCAAACATGAATAGCCGTGGGTGACAACCCACGGCAGCCCGTAGAAATTGTGCGACCCCTTCGGGGTCGAATTTGTTTTTCGCTCAACCGTGGGCTTACGCCCACGGCTATTCAGGTTTTGTCCCTTTGGGACAATCGGGGGCAGTGTCAAGATGCGCCGCGCACGACCTGGATCGTCAGCTTAGCGTTGACTGGGGGATGAAGTTGCGGTTGGCTGGCTTCGTGACGCGCTGCAAGGCAGGCGTCAGTGCAACATGAACACCGCATTCTTGAAGCCCATGCCAGCGCGCGACTCGCAACGCAAATGGCCGCGACGCGCAGGTTGGGCGTTGCTGGTTTATGGCATCATCGGATTTCTCATACTTCCTCCGATCGTCCGCTCCGTGGCGGTGAAGCGGTTGTCGAAGGAACTGGACCGCGAAGTCACGATCCAAAAACTGCGGCTCAATCCGTTCACGCTGTCGGCGACCGTGCGCGGGTTGCTTATCAAGGACAAGGACGGCCAGCCGTTTGTTTCGTGGGAAGAGGTTTACGTGAACTTCCAGCTTTCGTCGTTCCTCGGCAGACCGTGGGTGTTCAGGGAGGTCAGCACCACGAAGCCGTTCGTGCGCGTGCAGTTGAACAAGGATTACACTTTCAACTTCTCGGACATCATCGCCCGGATGCAGACGAACGCACCGTCTGCAAAGGAAAGCAAACCATCCAGCCCGCTCGCATTGCGCATCGGGCGGTTGCACATCGCGGGCGCGGCGGCATCGTTCACCGACCTGACGCCGCGCACGCCGTTCGCGCGCACCATCGGGCCGTTGGATGTCACGCTCACAAAGTTCCGCACCGACCCCGACAACAGAAATCCCTACTCGTTCGAGGGGACGACGGATGCCGGGGAAACTTTCGCGTGGCGTGGACATTTCTTCCTCGACCCGCTGCGCTCGCGCGGTGAACTCTCGCTCAACAACATCACGCTCAACAAATACGCGCCGCTGTACGAGGACTTCCTGCGCTTCGTGATCCGCAGCGGCGCGGTGGACATCCGTTCCGAATACGGCTTCGAGTTGAGCGCGACGAACCGTGTCGCGTTCGCGACGAACGCATCATTCGCGTTGCGCGCTTTGCGCATCACCGAGCCGGACAACGAGACGAACATCGTCGCACTTTCGGAATTTGCCGTGACGAACGCGAGCGTGGACGTGATCGCGCGCCGGGCGGAGGTGGGTTCGGTCACGGGCCACGGCGGGAAGTTGTTTTTGCGCCGCGATGCGGGTGAAGCCGTGAACGTGATCGAGCTTTCCAAGCCTGCTGTCACGGCGACGAACGCGCCGGGCGGTGTATTGTTGCTTTTGCGTTCGGTGACAAACGTGGTGGCGATGCTTCTGGACAGTACCAATCAATGGTCGGGCATCATCCGCAGTGTGGATTTGCGCGACAGCGCGTTGTCGCTCGAAGACCTCGCCAACGCGAGACCGGCGCGGCTTGAGCTGGACCAGATGTCGCTCACCGCGACGAACATCTCCAACATGGCCGGCACGAATCTGACGGCGGCGCTGTCATTGCGCAAATCCACACTGCGGATGATGCCCGACCATTGATTGGTACTGT
>CAZFNB010000062.1:0-8364 GCA_964520235.1 uncultured Bifidobacterium sp.
CGGTGGCCTGTCAAATGTTCGGCCATCAAATCCAAATCATGCCACGCGCGCTCACGATTGATGAAAGCGAGCACTCGTGGGTGTCCGGTGAAACGGTTGTGCTGACAAACAAACCCGCGCCTCAAGATCAGCGGTAAATCAGATACCTCTCCCGCCGCTGCTCGAAATCCACCAGATCCATCCGCCATGATGCACGGATTTCCGCGAGTGATTTGCCCGCCTTGATGGCTTCCAAGGTTTGCGCATGGAGCAGAAGGTTCTTGATCTTATCCACGGGAAAATCCTTGGGATACATGCGCTCCAACGTCGCGGCGATGAGCAGCCCCACGTCCACCACGTTGCATTTGTCGCGGTCGGTCAGCGCGATGTAAACGCCGCCGCAGTTCGTTCCCTTGTGAACGCTCGTCACGGGTGTGAAGCGGATGGGCACAAAGCGCACTCCAGGCAGTTCAGCACGATTCAGCTCCGCTGCGAATTTCACGTCGTCAACGTATGGCGCGCCCACGACCTCGAAGGGCGTATCCGTCCCCCGCCCCACCGACACCGCGCTTTCGACAAGGCCGACGCCGGGATACAGAATCGCCTCGGTCAGATTACGCATGTTCGGCGAGGGATTCGTCCACGGCAGACCGGTTTCATCAAGCCACATCGAGCGTGACCAGTTTTCGCAGGGAATCACCGTCAGTTCCGCCTTCGAGTTGCGCTCGGCGTTGAACATCTTCGCGAGTTCGCCAAGCGTCATGCCGTGACGCAATGGAATCTGGTGAAAGCCGACGAAACTGGTTTTCTCCGTCAGCACCGGGCCGTCAATCATCGTGCCGTTGATGGGATTCACGCGGTCGAGGACAAAGATCGGCTTTGCGTTTTCACCCGCGGCTTCAATCGCAAGCCCCAATGTCGAGGCGTAAGTGTAAAAGCGGCAGCCGATGTCCTGGATGTCGAACACGAGCGCGTCAAGGTTTTGCAACTGCTCCGGCTTCGGTTTGCGGGTCTCGCCGTAAAGGCTGAACACGGGCAGGCCGGTCTTTTCATCCGTGCTGTCAGCCACCTTCTCGTCCACCGCGCCGCGAATGCCGTGCTCGGGACTGAACAACACCGCCAGCGTGACACCGGGTGCGCGGCTCAACAGGTCAATCGTCGCGTTGCGTTCGCGGTCATGCCCGGTGTGATTCGTGATGAGGCCGATGCGTTTGCCGCGCAACGGCGCAAAGTTCTGTTTCACCAGCACGTCAATCCCGTTGAGCGTTTTCAACCTTGAAGAAATGCCTGGAGCAGTGGAGTTGGTCTGGGCCTGCTGACGCGACGGCAGCGCGCCTGAAACTCTCGTAAAGTCGAAATCCGTGACGGCTTCCGCCGCAAGCGTACCGAGTTTTGCGCGCAACGCGGAGACATTTCCCGATTCGTCGGGGTGATTCCGGTTCGAGAGGAAGATCACAAACGAACGCGAGAACGGATCAATCCAGATGGATGTCCCCGTCCAACCGGTGTGACCGTACGAGCCGGGCGGAAAAAGTTTACCGCGCGGCCCGCTGTAATTGGAATCAATGTCCCAGCCCAGTCCGCGCCGCACGCCGACGTTTGACGGCGTCTGCACGCTCGTCATCAATTTCACCGTCTCCGGTTTGAAAATGCGGACGCCCTCGATCTTTCCTCCGTTGAGCAGCATCCGCGCGTAACGGGACAAATCCGCCGCCGTGGTAAACAATCCCGCGTGCCCCGCCACGCCGCCCATACGTCGCGCACGCGGATCGTGAACCACACCGCGCACAGGCGTCCCCTTCTCCACCTCCGTCGGCGCAATACGACCCAACTTGGCCAAAGGCGGATTGTAGCCCGTGTCCGTCATGCCGAGCGGTTTGTAGATTTCGGCGGCAAGAAATTCATCCAGCCTTTTTCCGGTCACGCGCTGGACGATTTCCCCGAGCACAATCGGCCCAGTGTCGCTATAGGTCACTTTCTCGCCGGGCTTCGTTGCAAGTTTTTCAGCACACGCAAGCCGGATCGCAGCGGAATAACCCGACCAGTCGGGCTTCAAACTCACGTCGGGTCGCAGGCCGGAAGTGTGCGTGAGCAGGTGGCGGAGGGTGATCTCGCCTTTCCCCTCGGCTGCAAACTCGGGGATGTATTTTGCCACGCGATCTTCAAGACGAATCTGTCCACGCTCGACGAGCAACATGACCGCAGGCGTGCAAGCGACGACTTTCGTGAGCGATGCGGCGTCAAAAATCGTGTCTTCGGTCATCGCCTCCTCTTGCGGCACGACAGACCGTTTACCGAAGGCCTTGTGATACGATTGCGCGCCGTGCTGCACCCACAACACGCCTCCGGGACATTTCTTTTCCGCAATGGCCGCGTTGATCGCCGCGTCCATTTCAGAAAGTTTGTCCGCAGAGAGGCTCTGGCGCGGCGGCGTCTTGCAGGCCGTGGCAAAGACCAGCGCCAGCGAACACAATCGCACGGCGGTCGGAATCGAGGAGAAGTTCATGCGTGCGCATTAGAGCAGCGGGCTGAAACAGCGACAATGATTTTGAGTGAACATGAAAATGTGACCATCGGCTACGGTCGCTGTTGAAAAAGTTCTCCTTGCCCGCGCGGATTGAGTGTGGTGCATTTCAATCATGCGGGAACCCAGCGTGGGCAAGGAAAATCTCGGCGCGGTCATCGGTGCGGTCGTCGGCGCCATCGGCGGCCTCGTCGGTGTGGCTGTTCCATTGGCGCTGATGACGGGCGACGTGACATCGCTGTCGGCAGGGCGGCGCATCGGCCTGATTGGATTTCTTGTCGGGACACCCGTGGGTTATTTTCTGGGCGGTTATCTCGCGCACTGGCTCGCGCCAAAGATTGGAGTCCGTGCCGGGGGAATCGCCGGCGGCATCATCGGCGGATTGGTTCCGGCGGCAGGCTTCGCGGGATGGGGCTATTATTTGACCATTCGCTGAAACACTGCCTGCACTGAAACCTTTAACGAAAGGAAAACCATGTTGATCTTGATCCGGTTTCTGACAGCCGGTGTGCTGGCTGTGATCCTGTTCGTCATCTTTTTCATCGGCGGTCTGGCCGTGGGTGGAGGGATTGCCGGGGCGAAGTCAACGCAAAGCAATCCCGGTTTGAGCAGTTACGAGGCGGGCCGCCGCGCAGGCGAAAAGTTCGGCAGAGAATACGGGCCGATGATTTTCCTCGGTTCACTCGGTGCAGCCGGTGTCATTTCCTTCGCCATTTCCTTCAGCGGGATTCTTCCATGGTGCCGGAAACCCAAGGAGCAACAACCGCCCGTTCAATAGCGCAGCAAAACTCCGCTACTCTTTGGGCTTCTTAATCCGGTTGTTACCAACGTCATCGCTGTAAATCAGAATCTGTGAAAGTAATCGTAACGCTAGCCTCCGGAAGATCAATTGCAGTTAAACTTGAATTAGTGGACAAAACATACAGGTGAGCCTTAACAAATAATACATAATCACCAGATTTCTCTAGTTTGAAGCAACTCCTTACATCAAAATTTTCATCAAAAGAAACAGGAATTTTTGCGGGTAGAATAATCACCCTTCCGCTGTCTGAAATTAATACGGGTTGGTGACATAGCGTGTTGCCAGCTTTTGTTCGCGCGACAACTTTTCCTGTTTTTTCTTGCAAACGAATATCTAAACGAGAACCGTGCGGTGGTTTCCATAGACCGCATAGATTCGATGATGTTGTGTTGTAGATGTAGCTAAAAGTTTTGAACTGTGAATCTTTAGTTACACCGGTAGCCGACACTCTTATACCGAATTCAATCCCATTTGTTGAAGCTCCCCAGGTTGTGGCCGAACGCACATCGTTGTAGTGCTTCAAAATATCATTGGTCGAGAGACCAGCACACGCTGCTGTGCTGTAATTGACAACACACGCAATCAAGACAAGAAACAAAACATGATGCAATTGGTAAAGGTGCTGAGTTTTCATGGCATAAAAGTAAACAACCAAAATGGAAAATCATGAGCACTCGAGAAATTTGGACCAGTAACACCACCAGAATTCAAAACCCATGTATATGCCCCAGTTTCCTCTGCATTTCCAAACCAGTTCCAATCCGCCCTTGCAAGTGTGACGTATATGCTATCTGCACCACTAGGCCGAAATCGAAAGTATGTTCTGAAAGAATCGTTTCGTGATGCTGCTTGAAACACAAGAAGCCCCAAGCAAGGCTGGTCTAATACATCGACACTTCCCTCATATAGCCCATCGCTACCCAATTTAAGCGACTGGTGAGAGTCGGGATAAATCTCAGCGTGATCTAGCGCAAACTCTCCCCCGGTGCCTCCTGTGTAAGTATCTGGAGGATTATTTGCTATCCTTTGCCACCAGCACGAGCATAACTGAGTCCCAATTACCTCACCGGGGAATTTGGATTTAACATTTCCCGTTAAGTAAATCATACCCGTTCCGTTTTGCTGACCAACCTGTAATGATATTTGGCCGCAATGGATTGATTGATCGACATTCACTGTTGGAGTTCCGATCTGCCAAAAGCTGTTGTCCGGCGTGTAAACATTAAACTTGCCGCGAGCCATCGGATATGTGCGTTGACCATTTTCAAAATGACAATTAATCCCTGCCGCTAACGTCTTTTCAGCATCTCCGCCTGACTCCCCACCATAGTACCACAGATGCGTTGGATTCTGCGTAAACCAATATGATGCGACCGAATATACCTCGCAGCCACCGATTATTGGCGCATGGTGATTTATGAAGTCGCCCGAGAACTTCCAGACTGGTTCTATTGTGACTAAACCAGGTACGGTTGGAACAAAAGTAGCCTCAAAGTTCAACTTTTGGCCGACGCAAAAATGTGCCCCGGGTCTGACACGCGCGGGATCAAGAAGGTAGCCATTTGCCAAGATAGCCAGTTTATGTTTGCTGGCATCCACGGTGAATTTGAAATAGGCGGCGGGGGTTTCCGGGGTTATCACGATTTCCTCGTTGTCGGGCAAAGCGCCGTAGGCCCGACCGTCCACTCCAAGGTTCTTGCCAACTGCGGGAATAAAAATCAACGTCTTTGGAATTTCCGGCGCGCTGTTTTTGGTTCGATCCCATGCCGATGCGGTAACCACAAACAGGCTTCTGCCACTCACACCCGCACGACCGCCAGTGCGCAGAACCACTTTTGTGTCTGCTTCCTCGTGGTGGGTCACGGTGATGTATTGGTTAAGTCCAGCCGTGTCCCACGAGCCTTTCAACATTGAAGTAAGAGGTTCAAAGAGCGTGTAGTAACCCGGACCCACCAGTGCCGTGCCGTTGAAGGTATCCAGTGTCGTGTTCGTGTTGTTTGGATCGTAGGCCACGGTGCTCTCGTAATAGTTGCCGAAAACCCAGTTCTTTATCACCGCAGTCGCACTTCCGTTTGTTTCTGTCCGTGTCCATTCGGATTCTGCGTTCCCGGTGACCCCGCTTGATGTGTAAACCCAGTGACTGCCTTCCCAGTGCGAATGCACCCGCACAACTTGGTGGGGTTTTTCAGGCTGGATGCCAGTGCCGGGGGTTCCACCGCTGCTGGTTGGATTTGACGAAGCCGGATCCTGATTCAATGCTCCCGGTGGAGTGCCATTGCCGCCGTTGTCAGATATGGGAATGGCTGCTACTGCAAACACTGCCGAGCCTCCAGATGTCACTGGAACGTTGAGCGCAGTCCAAGTCCCACCGCTTTCAGTTGCGGCAATGCCATTGACCCAGATTTTGTAGCCGCTGGCACTGATGGTGCCGCTAACTGTGGCGACAGGTTGATGCAACGATTCGGGTGATGGTTCATCAATTGTCAGACTCACGCTGCTTTTGACCACCGTAATGTTGGTCGTGTTCAAGTTGCCCGCCACGTCGTTGGCTGTCAGCGTCAATTCATTTGTTCCGTTTGCCAACGGCAGATCGTCCACCCACAAGTTTCCGTTGCGTTCCACGAATGCCGTTGTGACATTCGTCACCCCGCCTCCGACAATTTGAGCCGTTACGGTCGCCGTCTCGTCGTCAATCCATCCTCGCACTGTAAAGTTTGTTGCGGCCACTTGCGCGCCAGACTGTGGCCAGTAAATGCCGATTACAGGCGGGTTGGTGTCCGCGACAGGATCGTACGTCAAACTGATGTTCGTGGTGGCAGAGTTGCCAGCCACGTCCTTCAGCGTGAGGGCAATCACATTCAACCCATTCGTCAGCGGAACATCGAAACACTGGAAACGGTTCGTCCCGCCGTATTCGCCCGTGATGAATACACCGAGATTGGTTTCAACGCCAACGGCGTTGCTCAGGGTACAGGAGATTTCAAGCAACTTGTCTTTACTCGTGCCTTTCACTTGAACCACCGGCTTGAACACGGTCGCGCCCGCAGGTTCCGTGATGGCAATGTCAGGTGGTGTTTGGTCCAACACAACTCTCAGACCTCTCCAAACCGGCAACACATTGAGAGAGTGCCCGCGCAAACCAATCCAAACTTGATGCGGCCCTGAGTTGGATGGAAGCAAAACGGTCGGCGAGGATGTGTAGGCCAGCCACTGAGCATTCGGAAACAGGTTTACGCCCGGAGAGTTTGTTGCATCCACCATCACGGCAATAAACTCGGGAACTCCGCTCAATACTTCGATGTTCACTGTCGGGTTCGTTGTGGCAACCTGACCGTACCCGAAACTTGCTGAGAACCCGATTGTGTTTGGATCTGTACCGTTGGCTAGTTCGGAAGCGTTCGATTCGCCGTCGTTGTCGTAATCACCGCCGGGTGGTTGCTCCAGCGTTCCGAAATGTTTCCATTCCCAACCATCATACATCCCGTCCCCGTCACGATCCGCCCCCGGCAGCGTCAGAATGTAGAACGTCTGGTTCGTCGGCTGGTTCGTATAGTAATGCGTCTCGCAACTGTTGCCAGTCTCCAGCCATGTCCATACCGAGTTCGTCACATCGTTGCCCACAAGTGCAGGCGTCGAGAAAATGTCATAGGGCCCGGGATTGGTCTCACCACCCATGATGTCGAAATACACCGTGTAGCCGTCATTTGTTGTGAAATTGCACAACACGTTCGTCAGATAAACCGGTCCGGCGGTCACACACTCCGCTGATGGCCCGCTCATCCGCAACATCATCATCCCGCCGCCTTCGCTTTCGCCCTCCAACGCCGCCTTCGCCTCCCGTTCCGCCTTCCTCTCCGCAATCACCTTCGTCCGCGCCGCAAGCTCCGCCTCCGTCACCGGCCCCAGCGCCGCAACCTTGCTCATCCCCGCGAAATAACCCATCACATCCCACGTCTCGCTCAACCCGAACATCTGCCCCATGTAACTCCGAAACCGGTTGCGCGCCGTGAACACCGTCAATTCATCAAACTCGCCAGACGCCACGTCTCCACCGCTCAAATCACTTCCGACAACCAACCTCGTATCAGACCAAAGCGCCTGCGGCACGGACGGCAACCCATCGCCGACAGCTACAACCTCGTCATCAACCCACAACGCCGAGTTCGTCGCCGTGTAACCCAGAGTCAACAAATGCCACTCACCCGCCGCCCACTTGATCTCCGCGCTCAAGCAGCCCGACGTTCCCTCGCTCTGCTCGCACAACACATGAATCGAACTGCCATCCTCACCCAACACCAACGACCACCAAGAGGCTTCAGTGTTTCCATCAGATGAAACCAGTGTCAAAAGAGTCGCAACGCGTCCCGGCCCCGACCCGCTGGAAAACGCAGGCCGAAACCACACCCTGACCGCGCCGCGCTCCGGATCAACACGGAACGAATTGGAAACCACCATCGGCACCGTCCACGGACTCACGAACTTTCCTGTGCGGTTCAGCGCGTAACCCGACCAATCCTCAACCCAAGTCGAGGAATTGATGACCTGATTCGTCCCCGCAAAAAGCGGCTGGTTGAACCCCTCGTGATGTATCGCTCCAATGGACGGGACTGGCGGAAGCGGCGAACGGGGAGTGGCAGTTGCCGTCAGCGCAAACCAAAGAAAGGAAGAAAGGGTAAGAGCGATTGAAATTCTTCTGACATTTTTCATAGGTTCCGTTTTCTCCACATGCCTGCCACGGAACAAAAGGGCGCGAACTTGTCGCACCCTCATCGGAGGCACCGCGAAGCGCCCTTGGAGAGAATGCTCCAAGCCGCGCCGGGTGGCGCGCGCCTGGGCAAGTCTCTCCAATGAAAATTCGCGGTTTTCCGATGAGACCGTAGCCGAGCTACGCAAAATACTGTGTGTTCTGGTTACATAAATCTCTCGAAAGGGTTCTACGCTCCTTATCCATCGGCTGCAACAGTTTTTTGAGAACATTTTGGAATGCAGACATGGAAATGATACAGGCAAAGGCGAAAACCAAACCACTCGACAGCGCGGAATCATTTTGGGCATCATC
>CAZFNB010000063.1:0-8352 GCA_964520235.1 uncultured Bifidobacterium sp.
CCCCGAGATGAAAGTGGACTGGCGCGCGTATCCCGAACACATAGGCCACAAGGAATGGACCGGCTGCTTCCGCTGCCACGACGGCAAACACATCGCCAAGGAATCGAAGCGTGTGATCCCTGCCAGCGATTGCACGTCCTGCCACACAATTCTTGCGCAGGGCAACGAGAACGAGTTGCTCCAGATTTCTCCTGCCGGACAAAAGTTCAAGCATCCCGGCGATGAAGTGGACGGCGCGTGCAACGATTGCCACACCGGCGGCCTTTGATCGCTCGCCAGCATTGCGTTCCAAGACGAAGCTTTCCAGACTGGCCGGGTGAAGCTCAATTGTCCGCCAGCCTTTCAAGCACTTGCCACGATGTGTCTGGTCGCCTCTGCCGCGCGTGGCGTTGCCGCGACAAATCTTCCGGTGACGATCGAGCCATCGCCGTTGCGGGAATTTTATCTACAGCCAACGCGCATCGTCTGGCAGAGCGAGGACGGCATACAGAACCCCGGCGCGTTGCTCGCGCAAAAACCCGGCCAGACCACGCTCACAGAGCCGCTGCCGCCTTGCGTATTGATCTCGGCAACGAATTCCATCTCCGGCGTGTTGCTTGATTTCGGGAAGGAGCTTCAGGGCTTCGTCGAAATTTTCACGCCGCAATACAAGGACAAGAAACCGCGGCGCGTGCGCGTGCGCTTCGGCGAATCCGCGTCCGAAGCCATGACGGACATCGGCGTCAAGGGCGCACAAAACGATCACGGGTTGCGCGATCAGATCGTCACGCTCCCGTGGTTGGGTAAAATGCGCGCGGGCCCAAGCGGATTTCGTTTCGTGAGGATTGACGCCGAGCCGGGCCCGTTTGTTTCCATTTCACAAGTGCGCGCCGTGTTGCAACTGCGCGACGTGCCACAAACAGGTTCGTTCAAATGCGACGACGAGCGACTCAATAGGATCTGGGCCGTGGGCGCATACACCGTTCACTTGAACATGCAGGAGTATCTCTGGGACGGCATCAAACGCGACCGGCTTGTCTGGGCTGGTGACATGCACCCCGAGGTCAGCGTCATCAACGCGGTGTTCGGGTTCAACGACGTCGTGCCGCGTTCGCTGGATCTCACGCGCGACTCCACGCCGCCGGGGCAATGGATGAACGGCATCAGCAGTTACTCGATGTGGTGGGTGCTGATCCACGAACAATGGTGGTTGCATCACGGCGACCGCGCGTATCTTGAACAACAAAAATCCCACATGCAGGCATTGTTAAAACGCCTTGCCTCACTTGTTGGCGAGGACGGACGTGAACACCTTGACGGGATGAGATTTCTCGACTGGCCGAGTTCATCGAATGAAAAAGGCGTCACTGCGGGCTTGCAGGCCTTGCTGGTGATGACGTTGGACTCCGGCTCACGACTGATGACGGCGCTTGGCGATGCGGAAACCTCCAGGCTCTGCACGGGCGCAGCCGCCCGCGCGCGAAAAATCGCACCGGATGTGAACGGGTTGAAATCCGCCGCCGCATTGCAGGTATTGGCCGGATTGTCCGACCCGAAAAAAACTTCAGCCGATGTCTTGAAAGCCGACGGCGCGAAAAACATCTCCACGTTTTACGGCTTCTATGTGTTGCAGGCGCTGGCGAAGGCGGGCGAGACGGACGCGGCGCTGGACATCATCCGCAATTACTGGGGCGCGATGCTGGATCGCGGCGCGACGACATTCTGGGAGGACTTCAATCCCGACTGGCTCGTAGGCTCGGGACGGATTGATGAACTGACGCCGCCGGACAAAAAGGATTTGCACGGCGATTTCGGCGCGTATTGCTACGAGGGCTTTCGCCACAGTCTTTGTCACGGCTGGGCTGGCGGGCCGACGGCCTGGTTGAGCGAGATCGTGCTTGGAGTGAGACCGCTTGAGCCGGGCTGCAGGCGTGTGCTCGTGTCGCCGCAACTGGGAAGCTTGAAACGGGTCGAGGGCGCGTATCCGACGCCGCTCGGCCCGATCAAACTCCTCCATGAGCGCCAGCCTGACGGCTCGATAAAATCCAGGATCGAAGCTCCACCCGGCGTCGAAATCGTCCGGCCTTGATCGCTTGTTGCATCTTGTCGCACCCGTTTCTTGTGATACGATGGGCGGGTGCAAACCAAGTTGTTGTTCGGGTTGATTTTGTTGTGGGCTGTTGCCGTGCGCGCACAAACCACGGCCTTCACGTATCAAGGTCAGGTCACTTCCGGCGGTTCGAGCGCCAACGGCCAGTTCGATTTCCAATTCGCCCTTCGCGACGCCGCCACGCTCGGCAACGCCGTCGGCACCACTCAAACCGTCGCCTCTGTCACGGTCAGCAACGGGCTTTTCACCGTGCCGCTGGATTTCGGGGCGAGCGCGTTCGACGGCAGCGCCCGCTGGCTCGAAATCGGCGTGCGCCCCTCGGGCGGCGGCGCGTTCTCAATTCTCTCTCCGCGACAACAAATCACTTCCGCACCTTACTCGGCGCTTGCATTGCGCGCGTCCACCTACACCGGCACCGTGCAAGGCACGAACCTCACCGGCACGATTCCCGACGCGCGGCTCTCGACAAACGTGGTGCTGTTGAGCACGAACCTCACGTTCCCCGGCACCGTCAACGCCTCGTTCTTCAACGGCAACGGCACGGGCCTGACGAACGTGCCCGGCAGGATCTTTGAAGTCATCCCGACTGCCGCGAACATGACAGCCACTCCAAATTTTGGCTACCTCTGCACGAATAATTCGACTCCCGTGGTCATCACCCTTCCGCCCTCGATCACCATTGGCGAAACCATCCGTGTAGCTGCCAGCGGCGCGGGAGGATGGGTTATAGCCCAGAACGCGGGGCAAAAGATCCTCGTCGGAGAACTGCTCAAAAACGTCGGCGTCTCCTGGCGCACGAACGGCCCGTCGGCCTCCTGGCGCGGCGCGGCGGTTTCAGGTGACGGCAGGGTGATGGTTGCCGCGCCGAATGGAAATCAACTCCAGGTCTCCACGAACTACGGCAGCACTTGGACGGCTCGCGGAAGTTCACTTGCCTGGCAGGCGGCGGCAGCTTCCGGGGACGGACGGGCACTCGTTGCGTGCGTCAACAGCGGGCAAATTTTCAATTCCAAAGATTATGGAACCACATGGGCCGGCCACAACCCAAGCGGTGCGTGGAGCGCGGTCGCATCTTCCGCCGGCGGCACAAACATGGTGGCAACCATCAACGGCGGGCGCGTTTACACTTCGAGCGACAGCGGCGACTCGTGGACGATGCGTGACAACATGAATCGCAATTGGACCGGCATCGCGTCATCCGCCAGCGGCACTAATCTGGCCGGATGCGTTTCGGGGAGCACCATCTTCACGTCGTCGGACAGCGGCGTGACCTGGATTTCTCGCAACAGCGGTTCCCTCACCTGGAACGCCATCGCATCGTCTTCCGATGGCAGCCGGCTGATCGCTTCCGTGACCGGCGGGCAGGTTTACATCTCGACGGATTACGGCACGAACTGGGTCAGCACCGGGCCACTGGGCGTGACCGCCTGGAGAAGCGTTGCATCTTCTGCTGACGGCAGCCGGCTTGCCGCCGTCGTGGATTCCGTGGGCATCTACATTTCCGAAGACTCCGGCGTCAACTGGTCGCTCAGATTTGCGCCCGGCGCCTACGGCTGGACATCCATCGCCTCTTCAAGCGACGCCAGTTCGCTCGTCGCAGTTGCGACCGTCAGACCCATCTACTTCTCATCACAAACCACCACCACCACCGGCACCGCGGGTGCGTTGAGCGGCGCGCGATTGTCCGCCGTGGAACTTGAATACATCGGCAACGGCGAGTTCATGCCCGTGAGTTATGTGGGCACGATCCGGGCAAGGTGATCGTCACGCGGACTTTTCCAGCCGCCGCAACGCGCATTCGCGACGCCTGATCTCATCGCACAACAATTCCTCCGCCGTCCAGCCGCGTGATTGGGCATACGCCGCCAGATCAAACAACTCCCGCGCCACGGCGTTTTTTCCGCCACCCTTTCGGGCCGCCGTTTCCTTCAGCAACCTCGCCTTGCGCGCTTTCTTCACCAGCTTCTCCGCGCGCAACAACGCGGGCAGATGTTTTGGGATTCCATCCAGCGCGGACGGGCGCTCGTGGCGGGTGCCGTGCTTCTCCGCCTTCTTGATTTTCTCCCAGTTCGCCCAGACTTCGTCCACGTCCTTCACCTTCACCCTGCCGAATACGTGCGGGTGACGGCGGATGAGCTTGTCCACCAGATGTCGTGTGACCTTCTCGAAATCAAACGCCCCGCGCTCGCGCGCCAACTGGCAGTGAAACACCACCTGCAACAGCAGATCGCCCAGTTCCTCCGCCATCTCGTGATCGTCGCGCGCTTCGATGGCGTCAATCAATTCATAGACCTCCTCGACGGCGTGACGACGCAACGTCATGTGGCTCTGCTCACGATCCCACGGACAGCCCGTGGGCGAACGCAGGCGGGCCATGACTTTCAACAAATCTGCAATGGCGGGTTTCTTTTTCATTTCTCGTGGCTGCGTTCGTAAGAACGCGGCCAGCTTTAGAGCCTGCATAAAATGTCAGTTGGCGGTAGGGCGCGTCACTCCGTGCGCGCCGTTTTGTGCCAGCCAGAGGCCGGCGCGCACGGAGTGACGCGCCCTGCCAACCGCTGCCAAAACTTCAGTTTGATACAGGCTCTTAATCTCGATCGTCAACCGGATGACAGCGTTCTCACGAACGCAGCTACAGAATCACCAGATCATCCCGGTGCACAAGTTCGACACGGGCAAGCGTGCGGCTTTCGATCTCTTTCGCGCTGAACTTTGCGATGCCCCGCGCGAATTCCGTCCCGTCCGCATCACAGATGCGGATGACATCACCCGCCGCAAAATTCCCGTCGCAGCGCGACACACCCGGAGGCAGCAGGCTCCTGCCATGTTCCCGCAGAGCCGACTTTGCGCCGTCGTCCACAAAGATTGTTCCCTTGGGATGATGAAAAAACGCGATCCAGCGTTTGCGCCCGCGCAACTTGCCTTCCTGGGCAACGAACAATGTCCCCTCGTCCGCGCCGGACAGGATTTTTTCGAGCGTATCCAGCTTTTTGCCGGAGGCGATGACGAGCGGAATGCCCGAACGCACGACGATCTTTGCCGCCTGGATTTTTGTGGCCATGCCGCCCACGGCGGTCTCACTGGTCGTGCCGCCCGCGATCTTTTCCAGTTCGCCGTCAATCTGGCCGACGCTGGACATGACCCTGGCATCAGGCTGGCCGAAATGTTCGATCACGCCGTCCACCGTGGTCAAGATCACCAGCAAATCGGCGGGCAGCAACGAGGCGACGAGCGCCGAGAGCGTGTCGTTGTCGCCGACCTTGATTTCGGTGAACGACACGGCGTCGTTCTCGTTGATGATGGGCACGACACCGCGACCGAGGAGCGTGACCAGCGTGTTGCGGGCGTTCAGATGGCGCTCGTGATGCTCAAGGTCATCGTGCGTGAGCAACACCTGCGCGACGACAAGACCGTGTTTCGCGAAAAGCTTTTCGTAGGAAGACATCAACCGCGACTGGCCGACGGCGGCGCAGGCCTGTTTCTCGGCAAGATTCGTGGGGCGCGAATCAAAACCCAGCGCGCCCATGCCCGCGCCGACCGCGCCACTGGTGACCACCACCACCTCCTTGCCCGCCTTCCGCAATGCGGCGACCTGCGCGACGATCTGGTCGAGCTGCGCCGGATCAATCTGCTTCCGGCTGTCCGTGAGGACGCCAGTGCCCAGTTTGACCACGATGCGGGAGATGTTCTTGAGCGATTCCGAACGCACGCCCGGTTTGGTAACAAACCCGGCGATAAGTGTCGAGGCGGTTGTGATTCCGGCAGGTTCCCATGGGATAAAATTCCTGTAAGTTCCCGCCCGCCTGTCCGACGAATCCAGACCGCGCACCATGTCGCCGGACTTGCGAAGTGCGAAATCCGGTGCAACATGAAGCGCGGAGTTGATTCATGAAAATCATCGCAAACATTTTCGCGGGCGCAATTCTGCTGCTGCTGGCCGGTTGTGGCGCATCGAACGTCACCACCGTCGCCAGCGCCGGGGAATCCACGAACACACCCTCCATCTCAACAACAAACCAGAACATGAGCGAGAAAATCACCAAGGCCGACGCGGAATGGAAAAAGGAACTCACGCCGGAACAATATCAAGTCCTGCGACAGAAAGGCACGGAACGGGCCTTCACCGGCGAGTATTGGAACACCAAGGAGGCGGGCATGTATCGTTGTGCCGGATGCGGCGCGGAGTTGTTCGTGTCCGACACCAAGTTCGATTCCGGCTGCGGCTGGCCCAGCTTTTACGCGGCGAACGGGACGAACAAGATCACCGAGGCCACCGACACCACCCACGGCATGGTCCGCACCGAGGTCATGTGCTCGAAATGCGGCGGCCACCTCGGCCACGTTTTCGACGACGGCCCGAAACCCACCGGCCTGCGTTACTGCATCAACTCCGCATCGCTCAAGTTCGAGCCGAAGAAGGACGAGAAGAAATAAGCCGGCCAATCGCAGACTGGCGATTGGCAAATTCCGTGTAGTCCGGACTTCGGCGAGGCGCGATGCTCTCCCCCAAGATGAATCGCGATTTTGAAACGTGCGCTGCCGGGGAAAAAACCTGTGAAGTCTGCCCGCTGAACGCGGTTCGTGCCGGCGTTGCCGTCCGCATCAAGAAACTTGCCGCGTCGCCGGAGGTCCAAGATCGGCTGCGCGAACTCGGCTTCTGCGAGGAACAGGTCATCCGGCTGCTCACCAACCGGACGAACTTCATCTGTCAGGTCTGCAATGCGCGTCTGGCCATCAGTGAACAACTCGCCGGACTCATCATGGTGCAACCCGTGCCGGTGCGGATTTGAGATTTTGGTGAGACTGAAATCGCTGGCAAATCATCCGAATCGTCCGACGGCCCAGCGGGACGGCGGTTAGCTGGTGCGGGACCCAAACGGTCCACACTCATGAAGCGACGACACCGGTCGGCAAAGACTCACGAACAGGACGCCAGGAAGAACCGAAAGGAAAAGAGTTTTTATGATGAAGTGATGAGAGCAGACTGACGCGAACCGCTGCGGCCCGGCGGCCGTTGTTCCCACCGCTGCCGCGCGCGACTCCGCTTCACTCCGTTACGCTCCGCGCGTCCTGTCTCACACCACAAAAATCTTCAACCACGACTCACGCAATGTTGACAACCCTCATAGGCGCTGCAGCGCTCTGGTTAGGCAGCTTCATCTGTTAATCCTCGCAACATGTATCTTGCCATCGCTGCCCTTGGTCAATACCAAGACTGCTCTGTCGGCGGTCAATCTCAACTCAGAAGAATCGAACCGCTCCGACGAAAGCCTGTGATCACTGCCGACAACAAACCACTGCAGCGAAGAACTCGCTTCGATGTTCGTGCCGAAATTATATCTGTTTGCGAATATGCTGCTGACGAGCGCACGCCGCTCGTCAGCAGCGCCGCCCAAATCGCGAAGAGAATGTGAATCCGGGTTCGATATTGCAAATGGCGTCAGCACCACAACGATGGGGTCAATCGAAACAATCCAAAACTTGGCCGGAGCGAATCTCAACTGCACATCATCCATATACGCCTGCAGCCTGATCCACTGGTCAAACTCCGGCAACTTGGCACAATACGAGTCGAGGGTCTTCGCAATGGTATCCTCCGTCAACATTCCATCTCGAACTCTTGACCAGCCTCGCTGCTGCTGCTCAACCGCAACCACGAGTGGCGGCGGTGTGAGCGTGCGAACAAATATGCCTGACTGTGAACCCGGGCCGTTCAGTGGGCCGTCAGCACTCTCGAAACGCCACGGGCCTCTCGACATGCAACCGGTCTGGGCTAATGCCAATAAAACTACCGGGATTAGGAATAACGAGCGCATGGAAAAGCTGCCCAAGCTCAGCGACCCGGCCCACGGGACGCAACGATTGCAACCGCGACGCACCCGCCGGGTTCGCTGCAGCGCATGGTTAGGCGTTTCGTTCATTGGGATTCCGCTGGGGCGTCGGTGGAATACAACCTCCAAAGGCCGACGAATACTGCGATGCCCACGAGCAACGCTCCGCCGAGGCAGATGAGAGTAGGCAGTAACCAAGCCTCGGTGTCTTGGGCGACAATCCGATCGAAGATGTCACCGCGATAGTCGCGTTTGGTCGTGCGGACGGCGTATGCCAACACTGCGGTGGCCGCCGCGAGAACGAGAGCGATGAATGCAGTGAATGCTACGAAAAGTTTTTTTTGTGGGCGGCTCATACGCGAGGAGTCGAAACGCCTAACGACCCAAGCTCAGCGACCCGGCGCACGGGACGCAATGACTGCAACCGCGACG
>CAZFNB010000064.1:0-8290 GCA_964520235.1 uncultured Bifidobacterium sp.
TGATCTTTTCCAGACCGCCGGGCGCGGTGGCGACGAGTTCAAAACCCAGAAAGTCGCACGCGGCCTTCAACTCGTTCCAGCGCCCGGACTGCCGCGCCTTGTTGCTGCCCTGCGTGACGGCAATGTTCACAGCACGAAATCCTGATTCACGCATCAGCCGCAACGCCAGCCCGCCGATGACGCATTCGTCGTCCGGGTGCGGCGAAAAGATGAGCACGCGCGGCGCGTCCGGCTTCAACGCGGGCCGCGGCAACGGCGCAAAGCCGCCGAGGGGAAGCGACTTCGCATCGTCAACCAGCCTTGCCAAACTGGAAATGAATTGGTTGTAGGGAGTCATGGCATTTTTTATTTCAACTCCGGCAAACTCGCCGCTGCAATGGCCTGGCCGTGGCGTTTGTCCTTCTCGTCTGGAATGTGAAACGCGATGCGCGCTGCCAGTTCCGGGAATTCTGCGTTCAACACTTTTTTCGCAACAGCGAGAATCAAATCGCCACCCGCACCGGATGTGACACGGCCGAGGATCAACACATGACGCACATCGTAGAAATTCGCGAAGTGCGCGATGCCGTGGCCGAGATACACCCCGATGGTCTGGTAGATATTACGCGCACGCTCGTCGCCTTGTTTCATCAGCGATTGCACCAGCTTCAATTTTTCAGGGAACGGCATGTCTTTCGGTGCTTCAATTCCGGCCGGCGCAAGCAATCGCGCCACGGCCTGTTGCGAGAAATACTGCACACCACAACCGTGATCACCAGACCATTCGTCGCGCGGCGCGGCAGGGTTGTAATCCACCGGCACGAACGCGAGCTCGTTGACCCAAGACGTGATGTTGCCATCCGCATTCACCCAGCCGCCCGCCGTGCTCGTGCCAAGCGAGATGCCGAGAACGGAATTCACACCGAGCGACATCGAGGCCGCCAGCGCGGTGACTTCGCCATCGTTCACGACCTCGAACGGCACGTTGTTCCAGCGTTTGCGGATCTCGAGGAACATGTCCTTCACGCGCGCATTGAAGACATCCGGCGCGACACCACGAAAAAGCGACGCCACCTTCACGCGGTTGTTGACGTAGATGCCCGCCGCGCTGCCGCCGATGGCGTCCACGCGCGGCAGGTGCGCAGCCGCTTTGTGCAATGAATCCATGATGCCGTCGAAATGATACTGCGGATCGCTCTGAAAATACGGATTCCATTCCGTCTCCTCGCTGAACACGACCTTGCCATCCACCAACGCCGCCGCCTTGCGGTCGCTGCCGCCCAGATCGAATCCGATGCGGCAACCTTTGAGGTGGCGTCCGAGCGGTTGTGCCTGCGCGCGCTCAGGCGGAATATTTTTTGTGACGACAATTTCGAGCGGGCGATCAAACATCCGCTCGCAGACCGTGTTTGAATCAAACTTTCCTGTGGCATCCTCGCGATAATGCGCCGTCAGTTTTTTGGCGAGCGCTTCGGGGCCGTTGAAATGGATGCGCCAGCCGCCGCGTGACCAGAGCAGGAACTTCACAATGCGCTCGACGTGGGAATAATTCGCAGCGAAGTGAGGCGAGTTTTCAGAAAAGATTTCCGTGTTGAAGTGGTAAACCGAACCGTCGGTCTGTTCCAATGCGATGCAAACGGATCGAGATTGCCCCGTCGCGCGGGCGCGTTGGAGAAAATCCCGATACGCCAGCGACGCAGGACGGAATTGCGGATCGAGCACCGGTGCGATGCGCGGAGCAGCCAGAGATAGCCCGTTGTTGTTCACAGCGCGGAAGGTTGTAGAGGAGTTGACGCGCACCTTCAAGCCACACGAATGGGTGTGTTGCGCCGGAGGCTGTGCTCAAAAACAAAACCCCTCCCCGCTTCCACGGGGAGGGGCACGGACTGGTCACCCCCATTTAACTCCAACCCTCACTCGCCCATTCCTTAACCAGTCCAGATCCATCACGGCACCTGCACGACGCGGAAGTAGCCTTTACCGGCACCGCTGCGCGTGGAGTTGACCATGGAGATGTTGTTACCGGTGCCGTTCGTGATCGAACCGACATTGATCCATGTACCGGTGATGTCTGACACTGTCTGCACTTGGTATTTCTTGCCGATTTCGGAGGCGAACTCGACCTCAGCCGCCGTGTAGATCTTCACGACAAAGCCGGGCAGGTCGAGATTGTTCAACGGGTCGCTGCCCGCTTTGAGTTCGGCCAGGTCTTTCACGCCATCGCCGTCGGTGTCGGCGAGAAGCGGATTGGTTCCGGCTGACAATTCGAGCGCATTGCTCACGCCATCACCGTCCGGATCGCTGTTGCCGTTGTAAGTCGTGATGCTGCCGAACTTCGAGATTTCCCACTTGTCCGACAATCCGTCGTGGTCGTAATCATCCGTCAGATCGGCGATGGATGCCTGCAACAGACCCACGGCGTAAGAAGCGTTATGGATGCCGTGGCTGCCTTCAACGTTCACGAACTGCCAGTTCCACGCGGCTTGCAGGAACTTGGTCGGCCAGTTCGTTTTCACTGACACGCTGGTCTTGACCAGGCCGTCGGCGACATAGTTGCCGTCCGCGCGATACGTCGAGTTGGGCAGCAGGCGCGACAACTGGTTCAACAGGTTTTGAACCTCGGTCTGCACACCCTGGACGACTCCGTCCCCGTCATAATCCTTGCGGGCAAAGTTGAATTCCTCAACCGGACCGTGGCAGCTCGCACAAACATCAACCTTGTCGTAAGTGTTAGTGCCAATCTTGTATGTCATGCTGAAAGTATGACCGCCGGCCTGTTTGAATGCTGGATCGGTTGTTGCCACAGGCTGCATGTGGCAACCGACGCAGACGTTTGTGACCACGTAGCTGTGCGAACTGCTCGGAATGAATTTGCCGTAGGTGAAACCGTTGACGCCCTCGACCATGTCGCCCGCCGTGCTGTCATGCACACCGAAACTCGAACCACCAGCCCAGGTCGGAAGACCCAGCTTGTAGTTGGTGATGTTGTTCGAGACGGAACCGTTGCGGGAGTGGTGACATTCCATGCACAACGCGCCGAGACCGGCGTTTGTGACGGTTGATCCCTCTGGCAACGTGTAAGTGTTGGCGGCGCGCAATTGATGCGGGTTCGACGCATCGTGCGGATCGTGACACGCGGCGCAGGTGATGGCCTCGTAGGTGGTGTTTGTCACATAGGGAACATTGGTCGTGCCGGCGTGTTCGATGAATTGCTCGAAGCCATACGCGGTGTGGCAGCGAACGCAGTTGTAACGCGACGGACCTGAAGGCGTCTTCGTGGCGATCGCATGGCGGGAATTATTCCATTCGGCGGTCTTGGTATGGTGTGTCAGGCTGTCGTGACATTGCGCACAATCGCCCGATTGCATCGTCACCGTGATGAAATTGGTGTTACCGAGCGAGAATGCGTGCTGACTGCCGGGGCCGTGACAGTTCTCGCACTGAACGTTTGCCACGTTCTTCAACGCGGCAGGCATCGCGGCCCAGTTTCCGTTCGTCAACACCGTTGGAAACACCCAGCCGGTCTGGGCGGCTACGTCATCAAAACCACCGTTGGCGGAATTGGTGTTGGCATCAAACCCGACCGCATGACAACTGATGCAATTCTTCGAGAAGTGATCCGTGCTCAACCCGTCAATCGCATCCGTGAACGCGTGTGAGTGCAACGTCCCCTGCCAGGGCGTGTAGGTGTTCTCCGCCACCACACCGCCGCTGTGGCAGAGCGCGCAGGTGTTCGCACCAAGATATGTTCCCGCCGTGATGGTCAACGTCATGTTCGTGCTGCCGCTCGTGGTGGTGGTGATGTTGACCTTGACCGTGTATTGGCCAACGACATCGGGCTTGAGCAGGATGCGTCCGGCGACCTTGGACGAGGTGCGGTCGGACATCTTGTAAGGCGGGAGGTTCGTGCCGAGCGGGCTGTTGGTCAGCACGGCAACGGATCCCACGGGTGTGTTCGTAAGCGTCCATGTGACCACTGGAATGTCATTGGACGGCACCGCCGAATTGATGAGGACTTCAAAGTAGGCTGGTTGTCCGATGGCCACGGTCTTCAACCCGCTAGCCGTCTGCACACCGGTCAGCGAGTAATCCTTGACCTCCTGCGGCGTCAGCGGACGAAGCATGAATTGGGCGTTCAAGGCGGCGGCCTGCGTGCTGATGGCAGCGCTCAACGACAGCGCAATCATGGCGACGCAGCCAATGGCTCGTTTGGATAAGGAGATGGTGTTCATTTTCGGGTTATTGGTTATGTGTGTCGGACTTTCACAGCCTGCGACGACACTAGAACGCCCAAAAAATGCGGCTATCCCCGAGTTGCTAAAGATTTAGCATTACTTGCTCTGAATGAAGCAGCGGAAGCGTTCAGCAAAACTTACAAATCACTTGGTTTTGCCTGTCGTTCCGATTGAAGCCTTGAGTTGTTCGAGCACGGTGATCTGCGTTTGCAAGCGTTGTGTGATCTCCTTGAGCTTCTCCGTCTGCTCGGATTGGACCTTTTGAAGATTTTTTCGCGCGGCTTCCTTGTCCGCATCCGAACCGGCGGTGACGAGTTCAGATAATTTTTGCTCGGCCTCTTTGACGCGCGATTGCATCTCGGCGGCAGCGGTCTTGAATTGTTCCAGCGCCGCGTCACGCAGGATTTGCGTGCCCTCCTGCAAAGAGATCACCGGCAGGTCGGGAAATGCTCGCGCCACTTCGTTGGAAATCGCCGGATCAATCGGCACGACCTGCACCGGCGGCTTCGCATCTTTTGCTCCCGCAACCACGCGCGCGATGGCCCGGGCAAAATCGCTCTCCAAAGCGGCTTCCCATTCCGGCAGCAGTTGCGGCAACACTTCCTTGCGCCCGCCACAACTCACCGTCAGACCGAGGTAACATAAATCCCCGTCGCCCGTGTCAATCGGCTGGATTCCGTCCGCTTTGGCTGCGGGTTTCGCAGCACTCACCGTCATCGGATCTTCGCGGCTGACACGCAATTTTCCGGCGGATGCCCGTTCAAATTCAGAGACGAGTTGATCCGCGCGCCCGGCAAAAGAACGCAGCGACGCCGGAAGCTGTTTCAAATCCTGCTTGATATAGAACCGGACTTCAACGGGTGTGGTCAGATGCCCAAGCAAGGATTTGCTCGCGTCAGACAAACTGGTCGCCTGCGATTCAGACTCGGACTGGGAAAGGGATTCTTGTGTCACAATGCGCACTTTTCGCTGATGCCACCACATTCCGACCGCCGCACCCGCGAGAAAAACAATCACGACGAGAAAAACCAGTTTCACGCTGCCGGCAACATGAAGCAGATTTCTTCGATTGGTTTCTGAAATGGCGCTGGTCGTTTTCATGGTTTGATTCTCCATCCTACATTTCAACCCGAATGAAGCAGGCAAGTTGTGGTTAGTCACGCGCGAAAATGAACGGTGCGTTTGCAGATTTAAGTTCAAAATCACGTCACGGGATCAATCAATTGGAAACCAATTCCATCCGCACAGGCACGTGAGAATCTCGTGTGCTGAAAACCAGACAAAGGTTGTGGACATGGTGTTTGTTGCCATCCCCAAAGCAAATCCAGTCCAGTGTTCGCCAAGATACGGATAGTGGCAAATCCCAACCGGGTTAGCATCGGATTGATGCATGGCGACAAACAAAGCCGGGCCGCGACCGCAATCTGCGGAGCACTTGTTCTTGCGAGCTTGACTGGATTCGGAGAGGAGATTCCGCACCTGACCGTCGCGCAACCGGGCGGATTTCCAGGTCTGCCGTTGATGACCGGCATTGAGCGCGTCACCAACGGCGTGCGCATCACATGGGACGGGCCATCCGGTTACTATCAGCTTTACAAAAAAACGGCGCTCACAAATTCCACCTGGACAAAAACCGGCACGGCAACGTCCACCCGCAGCGCCGTCGTCACCAACATCCAAGGCAACGCTTTCTTCAAGGTTGCAGGCCCGTCGCCGCAATATGCAGGCTCACCGACCTGCGCGGAATGTCACGAAGGCGTCCATAACATTGAAGCCAGCACCCGCCACTCGCAGGCGTTGCAGACTTTGAAAGGCGTGAATCAGGACAAGAACCCTGCGTGCCTGCCATGCCACACGGTTGGCTACGGCTTGCCGACAGGCTTCAAAAGCGAAACTGCCACACCACATCTTGCTGGCGTGCAATGTGAGAGCTGCCACGGCCCGGCGGCGAATCACGCAGCGAATGAGATGGATTTCAGCGTGCGGCCAAGAAAGGAGCTCGCAGGAGAAGTTTGTGGCGGCTGTCACAACGGCTCGCACCATCCGACGTTCGACGAATGGAAATCGAGCGGGCACTTCAAAGTGGTTGAAGACATGAATCCATCGGGCCGCATCAGCAGTTGCGGACGCTGTCATTCAGGCTCGGCCCGGCTTGCGTTGATCAAGGGCGAGAACCCCTCCGTCACCGTCACCAACGACGCCAATGTCGGCATCACCTGCGCGGTCTGTCACGATCCGCATCAAAACCACGTCTGGACCAATGTGCTCACGCGGGCGGTTTCGACGAACCAGCTTCGTTACGCCATCGCCTCGACAAACGATTTCTCGCTGGGCACCTCGGATAATTTCACCAACAAGTACGATCCGAACATCAATGTCTGCGCGCAGTGCCACAATCATCGCGGCGCCGCATGGACAAGTTCCAGCCGCCCGCCGCATCATTCGCCGCAGTATAACATCCTGCTCGGCACAGTCGGCGTGTTGCCCACCAACGCCGCTCCCTGGCGCGCGACCCACGCCACGGATATCGCCAGGCAATGCGTCGGTTGCCACATGCCCACGGAGGAATATCAAAGCGAGTCGCATCCCGGCATGACCGGCCATTCGTTCCGCGTCGAATCGTTCAACAGTTGCCTTGAGTGTCACCCGCTCCCCGAACTGCTGGTGGACTTCACCGGGTTTGTGGTGACGAACCGCATCAGTCAATTGAAGGCTTCATTGGATTTGTGGGCCACGACAAAATCACCGCTGGCGTTGCGCACCAATTACGGTGCGCTGGCGTGGGAATACAGCACGCCTGGCGAACTTTCCGCCGGCACAGCGGGGCCCACCACGACTCAACAGGCCCAAATCCCTGACAACATCAAGAAGGCGCGGTTCAACCTGTATCTCATCAAGTACGATGGCAGCCTGGGAGTTCACAACCCGCTGCACTCGCTCGATCTGCTGGACTACGCGGACGGTTGTGTGCAGGAGGAATTGAACAAATGATTCGCACATATCTCATCTCCACCCTTGCGCGCCGGCTTGCACGTCGCCTCCGGCCTGAACGGAGAAGCGTTTTTCTCCTGCTCGCGCTTGCGGTGTTTTTCGGATTCGCCGCCATCTCCTGTCGCACGGTAAATCGCGGAGTGGTGATGTTGCCGGATGTTCCCGGTGCGAAATACATCGGCTCGAAGGAATGCGAGCAATGCCACGAGGAGATTTATCGCGACTTTGCGACAGCGGATCATTCGCGCCTGATTCTTGATGGCCCGAAAGGTCTGAATGCCGGCTGCGAATCCTGCCACGGCCCCGGAAGCATCCACTCCGACTCCGGTGGCGAAACAAAACCGCCCATCAGCTTTGCCGCCGGCAGGCCGCAGGCGAACAACCACGGTGCGCAACTCGCGACGCCCGTTGCACGCGCGACGGAAACAGTCTGTTTCCAATGTCACAATGATGTTCGCGGGCAGTTCAGCCTGCCGAATCATCATCCCGTGCCGGAAGGCCGGATGAGTTGCACGGAGTGTCATTCGCCGCACAAAGGCTTCGCCCACACGGGCGGGAGCACGGCCCTGCGCTCACAGGACGAGACGTGCCTGAAATGTCATCCGTCGCAACAAGGCCCGCATGTGTTCGAGCACGAGGCGATGCGCGAAGGCTGCACGTCCTGCCACGGCGCTCACGGCACGATCAACGCGAAGATGCTTACGACGCGCGACGCAAACCTCTGCCTGAAATGTCACTTCCAGCAGGTGCAGGGCGGCGTCATCCGCATCGGCGGCTCGGATCACACGGTGCGCGTGCAACAAGGCACTTGCTGGACGGCGGGCTGTCACGAGGCCGTTCACGGCTCTCGAGTGAGTTCGTCCCTGCGCTTCTAACCGGCAACCCGAACAACGATGAAAAAGAAATCGCGCTCAAAAAACCCGGGGCTGAAACGGTCGCGCCCGATGTTGCGTCGCCAGTACATCGTAGGTGCCGCGCTGTTGTTCGGGCTGGGCGCGATTCACGCCGCCGATGAGAAGAAAAAGGAGGACACATCGTTTGAAGGCCCGGCTGAAGCGGGCAACAACTGGGTGGAGCTTTCCGCA
>CAZFNB010000065.1:0-8255 GCA_964520235.1 uncultured Bifidobacterium sp.
GATCAGCGCTGCGGCGAGGGCGAGTTTTTTTCGCATTCCGTGCGAGTATTCGAGCGTGAGTTTCTTTTCCTCCTTCGCCAGGTCCATCATGTCGAGCAATTCGGCGGTGCGCTCGCGGATGGTGTCGCGCGGTAACAGATACATCCGTCCGATGAAGGTGAGGTATTCGCGTGCGGTGAGATTGTCGAACAACGCCAGATTTTCGGGGACGACACCGACGCGGCGTTTCACTTCCAGCGCACGCCTGGGATCGCTCACGTCCTCGCCGAGGAGGCGGATGATGCCCGCGCTCGGCGCAAGCAGGCCCGTGAGCATTTTGATGGTGGTGGATTTGCCCGCGCCGTTCGGGCCGAGAAACCCGTAGAAACGCCCGGACTCGACCCGCAGGCTGAGTTGATTGACGGCACAAAAAGTCCCGAAGTTACGGGTGAGGTTGGTGGTCTCGATGGCGGTGCTCATGTGGCGGCTGGCGGAACGCTAACGGGATGAGTGCAGCAGGGCAACGGGAAAGCAGGGCTGGGCGATGTTCGACATGAAAACAAAAAAGCCGCCTTTGCAGGCGGCTTGATGGGTTGGTTGATCGTTATGCGGCGGGTTTGCGCCTGGCTTTGATGGCGGTTTTTTTCCGCTTCATGTAAGCGTTCCGGCGTTTGCGTTTGATGGCTTTGTTATATTGTCGGCCCATAAGTGTCTTTACATTGGTTCGCTGTTGCGATTTCGTGTCGGCAACTATGGTAGGACGCTGGTTTCGATTCAACATCATTTTGCTTTTGCTTGCCGTGCTCACGCTGGTGGCAGGCTGCCAGTCGGCGGAGAAGAAGCGCGAAAAGCAGATCGCCACGCTGCGGATCCACATGGAGTCCAGTCCTTCGCTGGCTCGCGGTGAAACGATTTCCGTCTTTCGCGCTGAACCGATCACCCTGTATGTCGAACGTTCGCCGTTCCTTTCGGAAGCGCACGTCGCGTCGGCAAAAATTGTCACGAACATGGGGTCGTTTTCCATTCATGTCGAGTTCACCAGGGAAGGCGCATGGTTGTTGGAGCAATACACATCTGGAAACCCCGGCAAACATGTCGCCATCCGCTCACAATTCGGGTACGAACCCGTGACGGATCGCTGGCTGGCTGCGCCCTTGTTACGACAGCCCGTGCGCAGTGGTTTTCTGGTGTTCACGCCGGATGCGGACATGGATGAAACCGCCGAGATCGTTCGCGGGCTGAACAACGTGGCCAAAAAAGCCAACAACGCAATCACTGGCAAAGAGAAATGAGCGTGTCGTTTCGTTCCGCTTCATGGGCATGGGTATTGTTGATTGTGGCATCTCTGGCTTGTCGCGTTTCTGCGGCGACATTCCAGCTTCCGACTGCGAATCGCGCCATCTTTGAAAAAGGTCAGGAGGAAAGATTTTTTGTTCCAACCGTCGGCAAGACCTGGCCGAGCGGGACGTTTGGTTGTGTGCGCTCGGACGGGCGGCAATTCCACGAGGGCTTGGACATCCGCTGCCTGCAACGAGACAAGCGCGGCGAGCCGATTGATCCGGTCATGGCTTCGATGGATGGTTCGGTGGCCTACGTGAATCGCAAGCCGCAGCTTTCAAACTATGGCAACTATATCGTGCTGCGTCATCAGGTGGACGGATTGGAGGTGTTCACAACGTACGCGCACCTTCGCGAGATCCGCTCCGAGTTGAAACCCGGCGTGGCTGTCAAGGCAGGCGAAACCATCGGCGTGATGGGGCGTACTGCGAACACTCGTGAGGGCATCTCAAAGGATCGCGCCCACGTTCATTTCGAGATCAATCTGTTCGTCAACGACTCCTTTCCCTCCTGGTACAAAAAGACATTTCCGGGTCAGCGCAATGATCACGGATTGTGGAACGGCCAGAACATGCTCGGGTTGGACCCGCAGGAGATTTTCATGGAGCAGCAGCGCCTTGGAGCGAAATTCAATCTGGTGGAATTCATCCAGAAGCAACCGGAGCTTTGCCGGGTCTTTGTGCGCGGGAAAGATTTTCCGTGGGTGAAACGTTACGGAGCACTGGTTCAAGCCGGCTCGAGCACGCGCAAGGAAAACATCGTCGGTTATGAACTAACGCTGAACTTCAACGGTATTCCTGTGCGTGTTACGCCGCGTTCCGAGAGCGAGTCGCCGGGGCGGGGAAGGACATTGTTGCTGTCAATCAACGAGCAGGAACAACGCGAGCATTCCTGTCGCAAACTTGTGGTCAAACGCGGCTCGCGCTGGGAGCTTTCGACCCAAGGGCAGAATTTGCTGGGGTTGTTGGTGTATTGAGTTTGCTTTGGAGCGGTCTGAGCACGGCAACAACCCTGTCCGGGAGTTTTGATCACGGGGCGCGTGCATCCGATAGATATTTTGCTTGCCCCCCTGCTCATGGTGCATCTATACACGGACTGGTAAGCACTGATGGGTTTGCATAGAACCGTATTGGGGCTGTGACGAAAGCATCCGACCTTCAAGCGCGATCATGATCATCTGGGGTTCGAAGGCGAAACAGAATTGTGTCGGTTCAGGAAGTTTCTTTTGTCCGAACTGCAAGACACAAGCTCCGTATTCCCATCAGAGGGTTTCCCGGTATTTCACGCTCTATTTCATTCCGCTTTTTCCCACTTCAACGCTTGGTAGCTATGTTCAATGTGGCAAATGTGGCGGGCAATTTGTCGAACGGGTTTTGAATTGCTCGCGTGAGGAAATACTGAAAGTTACCGAGCCATGGATTTGTCCAAAGTGTGGTAACCGTAATCCGGCTTCCCAAGAACGATGTCTTGGTTGTGGCAACATCCAAGACCGTCCACCATTAATTACTGAAAAGGAAATTACATCCAACGGACGATCAGAATCGAATGCGCCACCGTTGCCGAGTAAAAATAGCCTGTCACGCAAACCGATGCGCCGTGGAATCAAGGTGCTCATCCTGACAGCATCTGTAGTTCTGGCGGGCTTGATTGGCCTATATGTCTATCATGTTGTGAAGTTATTTCGTGAGACACGCAGCAACAGGACAAGAAGCACATTGTATCTGGCGACTTCCAGAATTGGCCCCGACGGAAAGTTGGCATCGGGTAATTCCAAACTGGCCACAGTCATGGCCGAGGAGATGTCGTTGAGCCTCGCGAAAGTTCGTAATGACTTCTATTCTGATCCCACGGAAAAATCGCCTGTTGATCAGAATGATGCCTTCAAGGTTTACTGCGATTTAAGGATTAGTCAGTGTGTTTTCCTGGTACATGTCCCCGAGTTGCGTCGCTTTACCAAGGAGGCGCAGATTGCGATGGGGAATCAGGTTTGGCAAGAGGCTTTGAAAATACTCCGAAACAATACCAATAATCATTCGTTGAATTTGGCCGTTGCGACAAGGGGTGCGATTATGTATGACCGGGTTCTGATGGGGCGGATTTCAGCAGAATCAGAGGTGATAGATCCGGATCAACCGCATGTAGTGGAGGGTGCTGGATGCGAAAAAGTTCTTTCCGCTTGGTTTATTCCACCTGCTACGAATTCAGTGACGGCCCAATAAATCATTCTGGAGTGTTGTCGCCATTTGAACATTGCGCTGTCTGATTGGTCTGCGTATATGTCAGCCGTTCAAATCACAAGGCCAGGGTCATGACAGGGCAAACCATATCGTGGCGGCAAAACAACCGGGGTCGCTTCGCCCGGATTTTGTTTGCGGCGTTTTTTTCCTCGCTGTTTCTCGCGCAGATGGCCTGTGCCGCGTTGCAGTTCGATGTGTTTCTCGGTTACGATGGCAACGTCCGTGAAGCAAGCTGGTTCCCGATCGTCTGCGAAATCAAGAACGACGGCCCATCATTCGTCGGCTTGGTGGAAGTTTCTCCCGGTGATTATGGCAAAGGGCAGACGATGCAGATGCCGGTGGAACTGCCGACTGGCACGTTGAAGAGGATTGTCATTCCCGCATTCGCTTCCGGTCGTTACCAGTCCCTCTGGAACGTGCGGTTGCTGAACGAACGCGGCAAGGTGATGGAAGAACAAACTGCCTTGCGTCCTCGTCGTCAGGTGGGCTGGGAGATTCCGATGATGGGGTCGCTTTCGCGCACTGCGAGCGGTTCGCCGATGATACGACCCATCAAGCGCGACCAACCCGAAGTCCAGCCCGTGGCTGCGCGTTTTCAGCCAAGCATTTTTCCCGACAACCCGCTTGTGCTCGAAGGGCTGGATTCGATTTATCTCAGTTCGGAAGTGGCGGCGCAGTTGCGTTCGTCACAAGTGTTCGCGCTGATCTCGTGGATGAATTCGGGCGGGCATCTCATCGTGGCGGTGGAACAGGTTTCGGACGTGAGCGCGTCGCCCTGGTTGCGGGACGTGCTGCCTTGCGAGCCGAAGGAGTTGAAAATCCTTCAGAGTCATCCGGAGCTTCAAGAATGGTTGCAGGCGGGCGGCTGGGGAACCAACACGTTTTCAAAAGGCAAAAACGTTCCAAAACCCAAGATCGTGCAACCGGCGGATTCGGTGGATCAACCGTTCGCCGACCTGTCCCACGATTCCGCATTCGAGATCAAGGAACTGCCCGTGCTCACCTGCAACGTCCGCGATGGCCGCGTGGTGTTGAGTTCAGGCGATACACCGCTCATGGTCACCGCCATGCGCGGTCAGGGCAGGGCCACCGCGCTTTTGTTCAGCCCCGAGCGTGAGCCGTTCAAGTCATGGAAAAATCTGCCGACGTTCTGGGCGAAGATGGCCGAGGTGCCCGGCGCGCTTTACCTGGGCACGGAATACTACGGTGGTTATGGCCAGAGCGCCGACGGGATTTTTGGCGCAATGATTGACAGCCGCCAGGTTCACAAACTACCGATCACCTGGTTGCTGCTTCTGTTGCTGATCTACCTGCTCGTCATCGGTCCGTTGGACCGGTGGTGGCTCAACAAGATTGGCAGGCCCATGCTGACGTGGATCACGTTTCCGTGCTACGTCGTGTTCTTCTCGCTGCTCATTTATTTCATCGGCTACAAACTTCGCGCGGGTGAAAGCGAATACAACGAACTGCACATCGTGGATGTTTTCCGCAACGGCGATCACGTGGAACTCCGCGGGCATACGTACGCCTCGATTTACTCGCCAGCGAACATGCGGTTCCCCCTCGAGGGCAAACACAAGTTCGCCACCATGCGCAGCGAGTTTCTCGGGTCGAGCGGCGTGCAGGGCGGGGAGCGCACAGATGTCCAGTTGAACGGCGACACCTTCAAGGCCGAAGTGTTCGTGCCTGTGTGGACAAGCCAGCTTTATGTGAGCGATTGGTGGAGCAGCGCGGCGACACCGTTGGATGTGAAACTGGTGGCGCGACCGGACGGCTGGCAGGTGACGGTGCAGAATCTCACGGATCGCGTCGTCGGTTCCTCTCAACTCGCCGTGGGCAAGGCTCTGTATCGTCTTGGAGAAATCCCGGCGGGACAAACCAAAACGTTCATACTGAAAGCGTCTGATGCGATTGAACTCGAGGCGTATGTCCAGCAGGCCGCCCCGGGTTTTTTGCAGGCCGTGCAGCAACGCCAGCACGCTTTCGGGCAAAGCCAGGGTGGACAACTCAACGATTTGCCCAGCGGGTGCGTTGCCGCGTCGTTCCTGCGACAGGCTGGGGGACAAAGCTACGACAGCTTCGTCGTCCCGGCGGGCATGGATGTTTCACGACCATTGGAACACGGTGGTGCTGTGCTGCTCGCGTGGGTGCAGGATTTTTCCCCGATCAAACCGATGAACCAATTCACCCCCAAACGCGGTTTCAAACACACGTTCTTTCGCGTTCCTATTTCAACAGGCATCCAATAAGAAATCGAGTTATGTCAGAAAACGCGCCCCCATTGCCAGCCGTTCAAACCTTCGGGCTAACACGCATGTACGGCAACATGGCCGCGCTGTCTGGACTCGATCTCACCGTCAATCAGGGCGACCTCTTCGGCTTCATTGGCTCCAACGGCGCCGGCAAGACCACCACGCTGCGCATCCTCGCCACGTTCCTTGCGCCCACGATCGGTCGCGCATTGGTGCTCGGTCACGATGTTGTGAAGGATGCCGACGCCGTGCGCCATGTCATCGGTTACATGCCGGATTTCTTCGGTGTGTACAAGGATATGGAAGTCACGGAATACCTCGATTTCTTCGGTGCCTGTTACCGCATCCCATCCGGCCAGCGCGAAAAGACCGTCAACGACGTTCTTGAACTGGTCGGCTTGAGCGAGAAAAAAGGCTCGTTGATCGGTGCACTAAGCCGTGGCATGCAACAGCGTCTTGGCCTCGCGCGTGTGCTCATCCACGATCCAAAACTCCTGCTGCTTGACGAGCCGGCCAGCGGACTCGACCCGCGGGCGCGCATCGAGATGATGGAAATCCTTCGTGAACTCCAGCGCCTCGGCAAAACCATCATCATCAGTTCGCACATCCTCACAGAGCTTGAAACCATCTGTAATCGGGTCTGCATCATCGAACGCGGCAAACTGATTTACTCCGGCCCCGTGCAGGGCGTACGCGATCAGATGTCGCAAGGCCGTGTTGTTTTTGTGCGCGTATCAAGCGACCAGTCTCAGGCGGTCGAACTGCTGAAAACGCGTGTGGAAGTGGCCGAAGTCGCTCCGTTGGACGGCATGATCAAAGTGACGCTCGCCAGCCACGATACCGACCACAGCATCGTCGCCGACGCACTCGTACGTGGCGGCGCCAGGCTGACTGAACTTCGCGAGGAGGAACTTGGTCTCGAAGAAGTTTTCATGCGCGTGACGCGCGGCGAGACACAATAACCGAGGCTCGATTGTAGTTTCTGTGTTGTAATCTTTGTTGGATGGAGACGAAGTGTTTTCTCATCGCTATGAAGCAACAATCACTTCAATTCCTCTCTCTCGAAGTTTGTTCACCAAATCCGTCGGTGCGTTGCTGTCCGTGACGATGGTGTGGACTTTGGAAAGATCGCAAAGTTGCGAGACGGAGCGGCGGCCAAACTTCGTATGGTCGAGGCAGAAGATGACCTTCGCGGCGGCACGCATCATGGCGAGTTGGATGTCAATCAGCAGGCCGTGCGAGTTGGTCAACCCCTCCATCGTGATGCCGCCGGAACTCATCACGGCGACGTCGGCGTGGATTTTTGAAAAGGCTTCCACCGCGAGCGGGCCGACGAGCACTCCGAGGCGCGGATAAATCACGCCGCCGCTCAACACGAGTTCCACTTTGCCGGCGGACGAATAGAGATTCGCGACGGGCAGGGAATTGGTCACGATCTGCGGCGACTTGTCTTCAAGATATTTCGCGACGTGAAAGGTCGTTGTGCCCGCGTCAATGATGACGCTCTGATTCGGCTTAATGAGTTCAGCGCACGCGCGACCGATGGCTTCCTTCGCATCGAGTTGATGCGTGTCGCGCGTGGAGAAGGCGAACTCGTCTGACTTTGGGGCAATCAGTCGTGCGCCACCGTGCGTGCGCTTCAGATTTCCGGCGGCTTCGAGCACCGTGAGATCGCGTCGGACAGTGGAAACTGACGAGCCAACGTGCTTGGCCAAGTCTTCAAGCGACGCAAATTCAACCTGTTGGAGATAGGCTTCCAGCCGGTGTTTTCGCTCTTCTGCCGTCATTTGAGCAATAGTTTGCTAGATATTGAAAGATTATGCAAGATATTTGTTGACTCTGGCATAAATCTCGCGAAAATCTCCCTCGTTATGGCCATTGCTGCATCCGCTCCGCATCGCGCTGTCGTCGAGCATCTCGTTCGACAGGCGGTTTATTCGCGTCTCGGAAAACCACTGCCGCGTGCGGCTTCGGGCGCGAATCCGCTCGTGGTGAACATCAGCGCCCGCCATTGCCATCTCACGCAGGACGCGGTCGAAGCGCTGTTCGGCAAAGGTCACAAGCTGACGGTTCACAAGTGGCTTTATCAGGAAGGGCAGTTCGCGGCGAAGGAAACCGTGACGCTTATCGGACCGCGCAGTCGGGTGATCTCGAATCTCCGCATCCTCGGTCCGTGCCGGAGTCTCAACCAGGTTGAACTCGCTTACACCGACGCCATCGCGCTGGGTTTTGATATTCCGCTCCGTGCGTCTGGTGACATCAAGGGAACTCCCGGCGCGATGCTGATGGGCCCGAATGGATTTTTTGAAATGCCTGATGGTGTCATTCGCGCATTACGTCACGCGCACTTGAGTCCGAGCGACGCAGAATTTTACGGCGTGAAGCACGGCGACATGATGAAGCTCAAGATCGGCGGCGATTGCGGCATCACGCTCGACAAGATGCTCGC
>CAZFNB010000066.1:0-8224 GCA_964520235.1 uncultured Bifidobacterium sp.
CGGAAACGTTGACGCGTCGTTACAACCGCAACCTCCATTTCTTTCACGATCTGGAAAGCGACGACGTCCTGGAGTTCTATCTGACGGCGCTGGCGCACGTCTATGATCCGCACTCAGATTACTTCAACAAGAGTCAGGCGGACAATTTCGCCATCGGCATGAGCCTTGCCTTGTTCGGCATCGGCGCGGAACTTCAATCGCTCGACGGTTATTGCACCATCAACAAACTCATCGCGGGCGGTCCGGCGGCCAAGAGCAAACAGATCAAGGAGAAGGACAAGATCGTGGCCGTCGCTCAAAGCAACGCACCACCGGTGGACGTGGTGGACATGAATCTCAACAAGGTGGTGCAGATGATTCGCGGCCCCAAAGGAACGCAGGTCACCCTGACCATCATCCCGGCGGACGATTCGACCGAACGCCGCACAATCACGCTCGTCCGCGACGAGATCAAGCTTGAGGATCAGGAAGTCAAATCCAAGATCATCGAACTGCCCACCGGCGTCGGCAGGTCTGTGCGGCTTGGCGTGATTGATCTGCCTTCGTTTTACGCGACGATCGATCTTGGCGGCCCGCGCAAGCCAAACCTCGCGAGCGGTGGCGAAAACCCCGGCGGCGGCGGCGAACTTCCCAGCAAGGCATCGCCCCGCAGCACCTCCGCCGATGTCGCCAAACTGCTCAAGAAATTCAAAGCTGAGAACATTGGCGGCGTGATTCTCGATTTGCGGCGCAACGGCGGCGGCTCGCTGGAGGAGGCCATCCGGCTCACCGGCCTGTTCATCAAGCAAGGCCCCGTGGTGCAAGTCAAAGGCCCCGACGATGCGAAACCGATGGTGGATGACGACGATGATCCTGAGCAGCAATATGCCGGGCCGTTGATTGTGCTGACCAGCCGTTACAGCGCATCGGCCTCGGAAATCCTTGCGGGTGCGTTGCAGGATTACGGACGCGCACTCATCGTCGGGGACATCTCCACGCACGGCAAAGGCACGGTTCAAAACCTGAATCCATTGCGCTACTTCTTCCGTCCGCCGCTGGAAGGCACGAACGATCCAGGCGCTTTGAAGATGACGATCCGCAAATTCTACCGGGCCAGCGGCGCATCAACCCAGAAGAAGGGCGTGATGCCGGACATCGTATTGCCGTCCGTTCTGAACTACGCCAAAGACACCGGCGAAGCTTCGCTCGATACCGCTCTCGAATGGGACACGATCCAGAGCGCAAAGTACGAAAAACTCAATCTGGTCGCGCCGGTGTTGCCGGATTTACTCAGGCTTTCCCGTGAACGCATCGCCACGAACCAGGATTACGCCTACATCTACGAGGACATCGAACTGTTCCGCAAACGGCAGGCGGACAAGACCATTTCCCTGAACGAAAAGGAACGTCGCCGCGAGAAGGAGGAAGACATTGCTCGTAAGAAAGCGCGCGACAAGGAAGTCCTCGCCCGCAAATCGCCCGAACGCACCATCTACGAACTCGCGCTCAAACATTGCGATCAACCTGGACTCCCCGAGCCGGTCGGGAAGACAAATCTGCTCGCGTCCACCGCCGGCCCGAAGGTGACCTCGTCACTCACGCCGACAAATTCCGCGTCAGTCGGCTCGACCCCGGCCAATCTTGAAGCCGATGATGCTGAACCGGCCGCCCCGGCGATTGACAGCACACTCGAGGAGGCCGAGCGCATTCTGGTGGATTACATACGGGTGCTTTCGCAAAAGGGAATGGTCTCTGCGCGTTGAGTGTGTGTGATTCTTGCAGGCATGAAAAAAGTCTTCACCATCGTTGCCGTGCTTGCGGTGATTTCTTTTCCTGCGATTGCACAAATGGAAAAGGTCAAGCAACGGGCAAAAGACCTGTCCAACCAGAACAACGTCCGTCAAGGTGTTCCCCCGCCTGCACAAAGTGCGCCGAAGCCTGTGCATCCCGCTGCGCCCGTTGCCGCCGCTCCATCGCCTGTGCCGCTTCAAACCACGAACATCGCAAAGATTCAGAGAGACATCGCCGCCATCAAACCTGGCAAAACCGCCGCTGCCGAGCAACAGCAGCAACTCACGGCTGACGTGGCGGCGTCCGCGCGAGGTGCAAAACCAAATCTTGCCACCGTTAAAAAGTTCACCGACTCGCTCACCCTCATACTGCCTACAGCGGACTTGAAGCCCGAGCATCAGGCGCGGCTTTCGCAAAACATCGAAGCCGTGCTGAACAGCAAGGCGCTGCCCGCATCACAGTTCGATGCCATCATCGCGGACGTTCAAGCCATCCTAGAAGTTGGCGGTGTACGAAAAGGCATCGCTGCGGCTGTCGGGAGCGATCTCAAATCCATCGGTGCGGAAATCCGCCGCTGACGCCTGTTCCAAACCATGCGCCCAAACCCGCTGGTAAAATGCCCGACGTGCCGGAAAACGGGAGATTGGTTTGCGACCAAACACGGGCCGTTTTGCTCGCACCGTTGCAAACTGATTGATCTCGGGAAATGGTTCGCCGAAGAACACAACATCGCGTCACCGTTGCGACCGGAGCACCTCGAACACTTCGCCGAGCTTCCGCCCGGAGAACACCTCGACAAGCCGCAACCTGAATGACCTTGTAAGGTTTTTCCGTCCCAAAGTGACCAAGCTCAAGAGACAGATGAAAAAGATTTTACTGCCATTGATTGCCCTGGCGGCGTTCGCGTTGAATGCCGCTGAAACCAACAAAACGATGACAACCATGCAAACGAACAAGACCGAGCTTGCCACATTCGGTGGCGGATGTTTCTGGTGTACAGAAGCCATTTTCCAGATGTTGCCGGGCGTCAAATCCGTCGCCAGCGGCTACGCCGGCGGGAGCGTTGAAAATCCGACTTACGAGCAGGTTTGCTCGGGTGAGACCGGCCACGCCGAGGTCATCCAGGTGGAGTTCGACCCGCAAAAGATCTCTTATGAGAAGTTGCTGGAGACATTCTGGGAAGCGCACGATCCCACCACGTTGAACCGCCAGGGTGCGGACACGGGCACGCAGTATCGTTCCATCATTCTTTATCATTCGGACGAACAGAAAGCCGTCGCTGAAAAATCAAAGTCTGTGGCACAAAAGAATCTTTCAAGGCCCATCGTGACGGAGATCGTGCCGTTGAAAAAATTCTACAAGGGCGAGGGATACCATCAGAACTATTACCGCACGAATCCCAACCAGGGTTATTGCCGTGCAGTCATCCGTCCCAAGGTCGAGAAGTTCGAGAAGAAGCTCAAAGAGGAAAAGCACTGAGCCTGCCCGTGCTTTCCCTGCCGTAAATTGACATCGGCCAGATTTGACGCTTGGTGCGGAACGGCCGGCCCATTACGCTTCGGACATGAGTCTCGCGAAAAAGCTTTTGCATACGCGCTACCGGGTCAATGACCTTGAACGCACGGTAAAGTTCTACCGGGAGATTCTCGGCCTGGCAGAGATCAAACGCCACAAATCCCCGCGCGGCTCGGAATTGGTCTTCCTCAAGGCTCCGCAAAGCGACGAGTTGATTGAGATCACCTGTTTCCCCGGCAGCGGACCGGTGCAGGTGCAGGCCGACCTTACACATCTGGCGTTCGAGGTGGACTCCCTCGAGGAATTCGGCAGACACCTCGCAAAGCACGGGCTGAAATTCTCCGACGGCCCGACCACGAGCTCGAGTGGGACGACCTTTGCGTTCATAGATGCTCCGGAAGGATACGAGATCGAGTTGATTGAACGGAAAAAGTGAAGAGGCTAGGATTTGTAACAAGAACCTGTCCGTAAGAGTTTCACCAATTTTCAAACCGGCTTGGATTCGAAATATCAAGGCAACAGTCGGGCACGATAGAATTGGTGTGTATTAGACACACTCGGGATCGAGAGTTGCATGACTCCACCCGCAGGAAACATATTCGTCACCACCTGAGTCCAGCTAGTGAAGTTGGTTGTGACATCAATGGCCACGTTGTTCGTGTCGGGGCCGGTCAGCAACAGGTGAAAGTTTCCATTTGAGATGGCGAGACTGTTTGACTTGAACATTAAAGGCGAAAACTTTGCGAAATACGGTGAAACTTTTTGACCTGCGATGATGAAGTGGCCGCCTACATAAAGAGCATCGCCGGAACTTGCCAGAGAATTAACGACTTCTGCATCTCCGATTCCTGAGCCTAGCGGAAGCCAGTCGTTGCCGTCCCGCATCATTACTTGCTTTTGAGATATTCCGGACCCGCCCGCGAAAAGTCTGCCCCCAACTACGGCCAAACTTCTCACAGTCGAAAACGAACCAGCGTCAAGGGCACTCCACGAACTGCCATTCCATCTTGCGATTCGATTTGCAGGCATCCCGCCAGCAGTCGTGAACTGACCTGCTATAAAGACATCAGTTCCTGCGCTTGCGATGGTGTAAACATTGTTATTCAACCCGGTGCCCAGCGTGCTCCAACTGCTTCCGTTCCATTTCGCTATCTTGCTTGCTGGACTGCCTCCAGCAACAGTGAAAGTTCCACCGGCGTAAATATCACTCCCGATCGCCAACAAGGCTACAACCGGCCCGTTCATTCCAGATCCGACTGCACTCCAAGAACTTCCGTTCCACCGGGCAATCCAGTTTGCTCCCAACCCACCCGCAGTTGTGAAGTTTCCGCCTGCGTAAACATTGCTGCCAGAAACTGTAAGCGCATACACTTGCGGGGGGAAGATTCCGTCGCCTCCGGTAACACCGCTTCCCAACGTGCTCCAACTACTGCCGTTCCACTTTGCAATGCGATTTACTGAAACGCCCCCAGCGGATGTGAACAAACCACCTGCATACAAATCTGCTCCGATTACCGCCAATGCCGTCACGTTGCTGTTCATGCCTGATCCCAACGTGCTCCATGCGCTGCCGTTATATTTGGCGATACGAGTTGCGTTGAGACCGCCAGCAGTAGTGAATTCGCCCCCGATATAAATATTACTCCCGGCGACAGCAGTACTATACACAAGACTGTTGATTCCAGTCCAAAGATTGCTCCAATTCACTCCATTCCACTTGGCAATGTAATTCGCGCCCACACCACCGGCGACCGTGAACGATCCACCCGCGAACAAATCGCTACCGCTGCCGACAAGTGCATAGACCGCGTTGTTGACCCCGGCCCCGACTGAACTCCATGAACTGCCATTCCACCTTGCCATGCGACTGGCACTCACCGTCACGCCTCCTGAATTTGTCACAAACGAAAATGCTCCACCCGCATAAATGCTGCCGCCGAATCCGACCAAAGCAGAAACGGAGCTGCTCGCTCCGCCTCCCACCGCGCTCCACGAAGTTCCATTCCATTTGGCGATGCCTATTGAACTCACCGATGCACCCCCGCTGTTCGTTGCACGCATGAATACTCCCCCCGCGTACAAATCGGTGCCAAAGAATGCGAGCGCATTTACAGCGTCGTCCATTCCTCCAGCCAAGGCAGACCAGGTGCTGCCATTCCACTTTGCAATCTTACTGGCTGGAATACCACCAGCCGTCGTAAACCAGCCTCCGGCGTAAACATCACTCCCTGAAACAGTCAAAGAATTGACGACGGGAAAGCCTCCTCCCATTCCCGAACCAAGCGCAGACCATGCAGTACCATTCCACTTTGCGATGTTGTTGGCGGGAGTCACACCCGCCGTGGTGAAGTTACCGGCAACGAACAAATCGCTGCCAGACACCGCCAAGGCATTTACAACTCCCCCAATTCCTGTCCCGAGGGCACTCCAACTGGAACCGTTCCACTTTGCTATCCGATTGACCAGAATCGGAGTCGAATCTGAATTGGTGACGTATGTAAATCCACCGCCAACGTACACGTCCGTTCCTAAGATACCGATTGCCAGCACTGAACTATTGAACCCTTTTCCCAAATTCTCCCATGAGGTTCCGTTCCACCGAGCAATCCCTCTAGCAACCGCATTCCCAACGGAAATGAAATCCCCTCCAACGTACACATTTCCAAAACCATCCACTGCCATGGCGCGAACTGCTGTGTCTGCACCGTTAATGCCTCCCATGCTCACCCAATTCGCATCACTCAAAGTAGGATCTATCCGGATTGGGTAAATAGCATCGGCGTCGCCCACTGAGATAGTGATCAATCTGCCGCCTGTGTTATCACTAGAGACTCGCATTACCGATGGCAACACTTTGCCATCGGCATCAATCACCTTCAGCCGAGAATACGCGATTTTTCTCGATGATTGATCAAGCACAAGTTCCGCTCCGTAAGCCGCACGTTCGACTCGCGCTCCTGATACCATCAACTTCAATACCAAATCGCCCCGTGTTCCAGTGTTGGCAGGCTTTGATGCGATCACGAAGTCCTGTCTCACTCCATCCATACTGACGGAGTATTCTTCTACAAGGCCGGGCCGCATGAAACGAACGACCCCGTCGTCAAGGACAACATCCCCGGTCGAAGGCAATGACAATGAAAATGATTGATTGTCACCACTTGAAGGCAAATCCGAATCCGAAACACTTCGACCGATTTCCACGGCCTTGATACAAAACTTGTCTGTAGTTGAATCTTCACTGGTGGACAAAAGCCATATGCCTTCCCTTGTCACGTCCGCATCTATTTGTTGGAACCCACATCGTAGTTTTACCCCAATCGAAGTCTCGACCAACGATAAGCGACCGTCAGAAAGACCTTTCGCCGTGAATTGAGCAAACAACAACCCAAGAACAGCACTGATGATGCGCCCATGTCCGGGCCAGACTCGGAAAACTGCGCCTTTGGACGTATTCATGATGTGATAAGTTTGATTCGGGAATGGTTTTATCAAACCACAGCCCAAAAATGCAGACAAGCAACGTTTTGGGAAAATAATAAAACATTTCCATCTCACGTTCTGGATTTATCTTTTGGTATGTGAACCCCTCGCCGCTAGTCTTACGTGACGATTCCGATCGTAAACCATTATTGGTCGAGTCAACCGAATGATCCTCCGCGCGCAACAATTCACCTTCCAGTTTCCCCGGCCCACGCTCGTCATCGACATCTGCATCTCATTCTTCCAACCGACCAGGACGTGCTGGAATTATTCAGGCGCTTGCCGGACGGCACATCGAATACCTGCTTGTCGGCGACATGGCCTGCTTCGAAAACATCAAAAAGAATTCGTGAGCCGCGCGCGACGTTCCCGACCAGGATTACGCCATCTATTTTGAACGAAGTTTCTCCTCCACCAGCGCCATCCACGCTTCATCCGGCAGCGCGTAAGGGCGGAAGGTTTCCGTCCAGCCTTGTTGCGCGTTATACAGAATGGCGCGATGCAGGCCGAGATTGTTCGCAGCCGGTGATTCGATGAGGCTCGCGGAATCGTTCGCGCTCATCTGGAACACAACCCGCATTTCAAATTCGGTCAGAGCCTTGCGACTCAACATCCGCATCACGTTGTTGTAGGTGTCGCACGAGGCGATGATGTGGATGCCCTGGCTTGCGCCCTCGCAAATCACCCTGTTCAACGCCAGCCCCGCGTTGCCCGAAACCGTCGCCGGATCGAGCGAAAAACTTGCCTCTTCGTCGAAGCGCAGCTTCTTGTTCTGTTGCAGGCCGTGGATCAACACAAAACACGGCGACGCACTTCCCGGGTGCGCACTGCGTTGGTCCAGTTCCGACGCCAGTCCGCAAATCTCCTGCGCCGCATCGCCCGCGCTGACGATGCGTGCATCGCCGGGAGACATCCGTGCCACGCGTGCCAGTAATCGCGCCTCGGCGGAGTCCGGCGGGCTGCAATCGAAAATCAGAAATCGCGCCGTGCCCTTCGGGTGTTGCACGGCAAGCGACGCAACCGCCATCAGCATCATGCCCAGCGCCGCCTCCTCGCGCTGGCCCACGATAAGCAGGTGGTTTCCACTCTGGCGATGGAACACGGCCTCGGTCGGGCCCTTGATGGAATTGGGCGCTCCGAGAAAAACACGCGGAGATTGTGTGGCTGTGACGGCTTTCGCGTTCAACAACGCGCGGAATTCCATGTTGTCACGCACGTTCGCAGGGGCGTTGCCTTCGAAGACGATGGGTTCTCGCGGCGACCTGGCATTTCGATTCGTGATTTTCGCCAGCCATTCGTCGCGCGTTTGATCGGGCAACCAGACGATCTGAAACGGACTGTTGCCCTGGATCGCACCGCCGTCATCGTTGTAGATCGCCTCGCCCGGGCGCGAGAGCAGTCGCGGTGCGGGATTGTCCTCGTTCATGATGAGGTAGGCATCCGTTTCGTTGCATTG
>CAZFNB010000067.1:0-8191 GCA_964520235.1 uncultured Bifidobacterium sp.
GCCAATCCGTTTCTTACGTGACCAACCAGGAAAACTCTGTGCGTATGCCGTCGCTTAATCAACTCCTCAGCGTCATGCAACCATTCGTCGCCAGTTTCGAGCCATGTTTTCTTGTCGGTGATTTCAACGCGCCGTCGCATCTTGATTACGCCAGCGTCCCGTGGCCAACTTCCGTCGGCCCTGCGAACGCCGGACTCGGCGATTCGTATCGCACGCTGCATTCAACCAATCGCACTTTTCCGACTGCGTTTGCCTACAACGAACCCGGCATCACCTGGACACCAAAGACGAATCAAGAACCCGATGGCGTGTTTGATCGCATTGACTTCGTCCACTACTCGCTTGGGGATGGTGTGACGCCGACCAACTCTATCGAGCTCGACGAGCGCAACAGCGTCACTCCCTGGCCATCCGACCATCGCGCCGTGCTGACCACGTTCACGCTCACGCCGCCGACACCACTCGACAAAGCCAGCCTCCCGTCTCCGGCGAATCTCGCGACGAACATTTCGCAAAGCACGACATTGATCTGGCTTTCCGGCAGCAACGCCACCAACCATGCGATCTATTTCGGCACGAGCAGTCCGGGTGTTCTTATCGCGAACACGACGAACAATTTTGTGGCGTTGAGCAATCTGCTTCCCACCACGACTTATTATTGGCGCGTCAATGAATCCACAGCCACCGGCGCAGTCACGGGTGACATCTGGTCGTTCACCACCAAACCCGTCACGGCAGCAATCTACGAATGGAATTTTGCCAACAGCAATCTTGCGCCTGCGCTAGGCAACGGCGTGCTCGCCTACGCTGACGGCGCGACGACCTCCAACCTCACCGTCTTTGGCACGACCGACGGCACAACGATTCCGCACATCGGTGGTAAACCTGCGAAGTATCTCCGCGCGCCCGGGTTCACCGGCATCGGCAACGGTTACACTGCCACGTTTACCGATAGTCCGCCGAACGGCGGAGGCGCTTACATCAATCAATACACGATGATTTTTGACGTGCTGCTGCCCTCGCCGATCAACTGGTTTCCGTTCTTCAACACCAGCCCCAGCAACGCCAGCGGCAACGACGCGGATTTTTACGTCGCTCCCGACGGTTCGCTCGGCATCTTTGCCATCGGCTACTCGGCGACAGGAATCATTGTTGCGAACACTTGGTATCGCATCGCCTTCGCCGCCGACCTTGCTGCCGGCACAGTGACTTATTATCGCAACGGCACGCCGGTCTTCACAGGCAACGCGGCCATTGATGATCGTCACTCGGTTTATTCAAATGCCGATCCCGGCCACGACCTTGTGCTCTTCAACGAAGGTGACACCTCGGGCGTTTACACCCACATCGTTTATCTCAGCAGCTTCCTTTTCACCGACCGCATGATGTCCGCGTCGGAGATTGCCGCGCTGGGCGGCCCGAAAGCGCGCGGCATTCTCGTGCCCGCACCGCCCATCAATCTCTCGATCAACCTGCAATCCACAAACGTCCTCCTGAATTGGAGCGGCGGTGAAGGGCCGTTCCAGGTTCAAAAAACTTTTGCGCTCACGAACAACACGGTCTGGCAAAACGTCGGCTCGCCCACGAGCAACACGAATGCAACTGTAGCCCGCGATAGCGATGGTGCATTCTTCCGTGTCTTGGGTCAGTGGCCGTAACCTTGCAATCAAACCGCGCGCGGGCTTACAGCACAACGTTTCAGGGAATCTCCAGTTTGCGAAATTCTCCAGGTTGCATCGCGGCGACTGTGGATTGGATCATTGCCGCCGCTGCCTGAATGCGCCTCAGGTCGTTCGTTGAAAGTTCAAGGATGGGAATACGTCGTCCGGCGAGATTCTGTTGATAGCGAATGTTTTGATCCGAGGTGATGAAAAGATCGAACTCGCCTTCGGCCAATCGGAGGAGTTCCCCGTTCTTGATTCCGCCCCAGCCGCGTTTTTGCGCAGTGGTGCAATTGTGCCCGACAAGAAGTTTGTGCATCGGCCACGGCACACATTCATCCAAAAGGATGTTCATGCGGCAGCGGTTAACAACGCGGATTCAGACTGTTCGAGAACGCGGCGAGCCATCTCCCGGCTCACAGACGGGAAACACTCCAGAAATTCATCGAGTGTGTAGTTATTCTCGAGATACTCGAACAGCGATTTGACCGGAACGCGCGTGCCTTTGAAGACGGGCGTTCCACCCAGGATTTCCGAGTCAACTGTCACCAGCGCGCCAAGTTTCATACGGGGAAATGGTATCATGAGTTAAGCGATTGTGTAAATGGCGGGTTGCATTTCCTTCTCCAAGTTTATCGGCATCACAAGGCTAATCCGTGCTCGTTGGCGGAATGGCGTTCCACTTTGGCAACAACAGCAACGCCGCCACAAATGCCGCGATGGCCAGACAGGTGAACACCCGTTGCCAACCCCAGTTTTCTTGTAGCAGGCCCGGAATCACGCCGCCGATCATCGCGCCTATGGAGCCGAGGCCATTGACCAGTCCGGTCGCTGTGGATGCACCCTTCTTCGCGCCGAAGTCCACGACTGCCACACCCGCAATCATTGCGTCCGGCGCGTAAGCCAGAAATCCCAACAGAAACAAACTCGTGCCCAACACCCAACGCGTTGGTGGCAGATGATCCAACGAAATAAGCAACGCGCCCAGCAGCAACAGGCAGAGGATGGACACTGGCATCCGTCGCGAGCCAAACACGCGGTCGGACACGAAGCCCATCGCCAGAATGCTGACCGGCCCGGCCAGTTCAAACATCGAACTCAACAATCCCGCCTCCGCCATGCCTGACCCGAGCCGGTCGTAGATGTATTTTGGTCCCCAAAACAAAATCGCGTAGCGCGTCGGCTTGAGACAGAAATAGACCAGCCCCAGCAGAAGCACCATCGGGTTGGTGACGACTTCGCGAACTACCTTCCATGATCCTTCCGGTTCTTCCTCCGGCGTTTCGCCCGCTTTCACCACCGGAGTTGGTTCGTGGTGATAATTCTCTACGGATGGAAGACCCACATCCTCCGGGCGATCTCGTTGAAACAGATAGAACAAAACCCAGATGCCCAGCAGGGCTGCCGCCGGAATATAAAACGCATAACGCCAGCCCAGCCGTTCGGCCACAAAGCTCGCGAGTACGGATGCGATCAGCCCGCCTACAGCGTAATTCGTGCACCACAACCCCAGCACAAAGCCGCGCTCCCGTCGTGAGAAAAAGTTGCCGACATTTTTCACGAGTGGCGCCCAGCCGCTGGATTGACACAAGCCTTGGATGAAGAAGATCGCGACGAACATCGTCACCGTTGAGCACGCGCCCATCGCAACGCCCGCGATGACGGACGCAAGCATTCCGATGAGCACGACCTTGCGCGTTCCAAACCGATCTCCGGCCACGCCCCAAAAAAATTGCCCGACCGCATACGCCGCGAGAAACGCGCCGTCAATCCACGCCATCTGCGGCTGCGTCAGTTGAATCCCCGCGTCGCCCTCGATGCCGACTTTGGAAACGGCGAACGACATGCGGGTGAGGTTGAATCCTGCATACGCCAGCCAGGTGATGACGAAGGTTTGCCAGCGCCAGCGTTCGTAGATGGGATTGCTGCCGAAGCGACGAAAGAATTTGTCCAATGCACGACTGCCCATGGAGTCCGGCGCAGCAGCGTTGGGCGATGGCATCCGTTGTTCTACTTCGTTGTGGATGCAGGGAGCAAGTCCTGAATCGGCGCACCCGACTTCGGCACAGCGGCGTGATAATCCTCGCCGAGCAGCGCCGCGAGCGTGGCCGCAATCTGGCTGTGCGTGACCTGCGCGATGTTCGTGCGTTCGCCGAGCGGTCGGGTGTCCGGCCCGATCACTGCGAGCCAGGTTTTTTCCGCACCTACAACATCGCCGCCGTGGTTTTTCCATTCCGCACCGCTGCCGCGACCGTGATCGCAGGTGATGATGAATGTGGTCTTGTCCTTGTAAGCAGGCAGCGATTGCACGGTGTTCCAAAGTTTGCCGATGTAGCGATCCGCATTGTTTGCTGCCTGCAGATAGTGTTCGTAATTTCCACCGTGCGCCCATTCGTCCGTCTCGCTCAATGCCAGCCAGACCAGTCGCGGCTGCTTCTCCTTGATGTATTCGTCCGCCGCGTGGAAATAAAACGAGTCGAACTTCATGTCATACCAGATCTGGATCGTGTCCGCGTGCATCTGCTGCACCAGTTCCAGTCGTGACCCGGGTGAGCCGGGAAAGTTTGTGTTAAAGCCCGACCATACTGGAATCCCACTCCGTTGCGTGTTCAGGATGTAAGGATGCACCTCCCAATTCGCAAAGCCGACGACGCGCCCCGCGAACTCCGGCTTGCGATGCAGCCATTCCAGCACGGAGACGTTCGGATTGTAACGCTTCTCGTTCTTGTCAATGCGATCATCCGGCGAACCAGTGAAGATTTCGTTGAAGCCCGGATAAGTGAACTTCTTTCCGTTGGTGACCATGGACACGCTACCCTTGCTGCCATTGCCGTAAATCTGGCCTTGCGGGGCGATGGTATTCCAAAAGAATGGCAGCAGCGCCTGCCGCCGTTGTTCCGTCGTTTCGCGCCAGAACCACGAGCGCAACCGGTTCGTATCCCACACGCCGTAGTCTCTCGTCGCCAACTGTTCCTCCATGCCCGAAAAAACTTCCTGCCAGCGCAGTCCATCCACGGTGATCAGAAAAACATTTTCAGTTTTATGCGCCGATCCAGCGACGGCGGCGACACAAACACCTGTTAAGACCCAGGCCGTGAGGACAATTCTTTTGAACATAGCTTTGTTTCGTTGCGTGACGACGAATGTAAATTGAGAGCTGTGAACAGCAATGCCTTGTTTGGGTGAGTGCGTGCCCTGGCTTGGACGCATCTTGGACAGCCGGCAGTCTGCGCGTCCATCGAGCGCCCAATTCAAGTCATTGACGCCATCCAACTGCTTTGGCGACGCTACGAGCGAACACAAAACCACACATGAGATTACGCGTCCGAACTTACCTGCTCGCGCTTCTACTCGCGACGCCTTCGATAGCGACCAAGGCAGAGACAGCTTTCAACATCCGCCTCGAAGGAGCGAAGTTCGATTATCCCGGCGCGGAGCAGTGGGCGGAAATTGAGCGTCCGGACGGGCAACGCGTTTGGGCCTTTGCGATCTACACAGGTCAAGGCAACTGGACGGTTCCGCTTCACGAAGAGGCTGCGGGCAAGTATCGAATACTTCGCGTCGAGCGTCGGGCCGGAGACAAAAAATCAGATGTTACCATCGCAAAAGATGCACAGCTCGTTCTGGAGCTGAAGGAGCCGCAGAAAATCTCCAAACCCACGCTGCAATCAAAGCCGCTCGTCTCCGCCGGCGAATTCACGACGTTTTACGCGGCGGAAGAACCGTGGTGCGTGAACGATCACACGTTCGTTCAGGGCTTGGACAAGACCTGGCACTTGTTCGGCATCACACATCCCAAGCCATTGGTGTGGGAAAAAGATCCGGGACGACAACTCGCTCATGCCACCGCCAAGACCCTCCTGCAAACCCCTTGGGATGCACAGCCGTTCGCGGTGAAACGCGATTGGGAAAAGTATCGTGAGTTTGTGTTCTGGGCTCCCTACGTCGTGCATCACGAGGGAACTTACTACATGTTCGTCTGCGTCGGTGACCAAGATACCCACCGCTACCGGATTCATCTGCTCACTTCGCCCGATCTCAAGGAATGGACGCGCAGTCCGGATAATCCGATGGTGGTGGACGGATTCGACGGACGCGATCCGTTCGTCATGCGCGTCGGCGATCAATGGGTGCTTTACTACACGGCCAATTCCACACCGGAGTGCGGCAATCATCAGGTCGTGTCAGTCACGAGCAAGGACTTGACGCATTGGAGCAATCGCAAAGTTGTTTTTACTCATCCGCGCGCGGGGAGTTTCGGCGGACCAACCGAATCCCCGTTCATTGTGCGGCGCGGCAACAGTTATTATCTGTTCGTCTGCGACAACGAATGGACCGACGTTTATGTCTCGAACGATCCGTTCCATTGGGATTTCGAGCAGAAGAACACACGCATCCTAGCGCACGCATCGGAAATTGTCCGTGACGTGGATGGTAAATGGTTCATCAGTCACGCGGGCTGGACCAGCGGGCCACTGAAGATTGCGCCATTGAAATGGAACGACGGGCTGGACAACGAGCCGACAAACATCTTGCCAGCGGAGAAATAATCGCGCAGAAGATTCCTCACCGAGCAAACGACATGAATCCTTCTTCCAAAGAAAATCCGTCCAACAATTCCCCGCTGGATCGTCGCGGCTTTGTAACCTCGCTTGCCGCACTCGGTGCAACGGCGGCGTTGCCCGGCATTGCTATCCCTGCTGAATCCGCCAGCCCCGCGAACGCAAGCAGCGCGGCATCTCAGATTGACTCCACCCTGCGTATGGCTGCGCTGCGAAATGAAACCACGCGGCAGTTCACCACGTTCAATCTGGATCGCAAGAGCAAGACCATCGCAATCCCGCGCGGCAAGCGTGTGACGATTGGTGACGTGAAAGGCGAAGGTTACATCTCACAATTCTGGCTGACGTTTCCTGGCTGGTTCTGGCAACACTGGAACACCAAAGCCGCCGTCAACCAGTCCATCCTCAAGACTCTCATCCTACGCATCTACTTCGATGGTGCGGAGAAACCCGCCGTCGCTGTACCTGTGGGCGATTTCTTCGGCGCGGGACTGTGCGAGGTCGCCAGCTTCGCCTCACTTTATTTCGGCACATCGAGCGGCGGGTTTTTCTGCAAGTGGCCGATGCCATTCCGCAAAAGTTTCCGCGTCGAACTGGAAAATCTCGATCCTGAAATCAACACGGACGTTTTCTGCAACGTCCTCTATCAACTCGCGCCACTGCCGGACGGCGTTGGATACTTTCACGCGCAATTCAACACCGGCTTCAACAAAGGCCCGGAGCCGGTGCAGATCGCCAAAGCTCACGGGCGCGGTCACTACGCCGGCTGCCAGCTCTACATGCAGGGTGAAGATCGGAATTACCTCAGCTTCCTCGAAGCACCCGAGTATGTGTATGTGGACAACGACTGGGAGAAACCGCGTTTTGCGGGAACAGGGCTGGAAGATTATTTCCTCGGCGGCTGGTATTTTCGAGAGGGAACAATCGCCGGGCCGTATCACGGCGTGCCGATCAAAGATACGCTCAACGCCAACATCGCGATGTATCGCATTCACGAAACCGACGCGATCCATTTCAAGGAGCGCCTCAAGTTTGCTTTCGTGAATCCGTGGTCGCCAGATCGTCTGAAACCATTCTGCTTTTCGTCTGTCGCTTTTCTCTATTTGGACAAGCCCGACGGCCAAGGCGCGGCGATTCCGTCCGCCAAGGAATTGATGTGCTGGTATCGTATCCGCAACACCGATCACCTGAGCGTTCCGTAATCAGACACTACCCTATGAAAACCGCCGGCAAGTTTCCTCTCTTCGGTGTCGCGCTGGTCATTTGCTTGCTGCTGTCGGCCTGCAAACCGGCAACTGAAAACAAATCAAACTCAGCCGACAAACCCCGCGTCGCACTGGTGATGAAATCGTTGGCGAACGAGTTCTTCAAGACAATGGAGGATGGGGCGAAAGCGCATCAGCAGTCACATGCTGACGATTACGATTTGATCGCCAACGGCATCAAAGACGAACTGGATGTCAGCCGTCAGATTGATTTGGTGGAACAAATGATTGCGCAGAAAGTGAACGCCATTGTCATCGCACCCGCAGATTCCAATGCGCTCATACCTGTCTGCAAGAAGGCGCAACAAGCGGGCATCGTCGTGGTCAACATTGACAACAAGTTTGACGACGAAGTGCTCACGTCGAGCAGTGTGAAGTTTCCGTTTGTCGGACCGAACAATCGCAATGGCGCGAAGATGGTCGGAGATTTTCTTGCAGGCAAACTTCAATCAGGCGACAAGGTTGCAATTGTCGAAGGCGCCCCGAATGCGTTCAATGGGATTCAACGGAAGCTCGGATTTGAAGATGCGATGAAGGCGGCGGGCATGAACATCGTGAGTTCGCAGTCGGGCTATTGGGAGACGGACAAGGCAAACCAGATCGTGGCTGCACTGGTCACGGAGCATCCCGATTTGAAGGCTGTTCTCTGCGCCAACGACAGCATGGCGCTCGGTGCCGTGGCCGCGTTGCGCACGGCGGGAAA
>CAZFNB010000068.1:0-8175 GCA_964520235.1 uncultured Bifidobacterium sp.
GTTGCTGTCACTGCCGCTGCCAGAAACGAGCGTGAATGTGACATTCTCGCCCGCATCCGGGTCGCTCGCCGAGAGAATCCCCACAATCGTGTTCGCGGGAAGATTCTCCATCACGTTCGAGTCGGAAAGAAAGACGGCCGTCGGCGCTTCATTGGTGTTGACGATGGCGACGGTGAAAATTTTCTCGAAGAACAATCCGCCCTGGTCGGTGCTTCGCACGCGGATGCTGCGATTGGTTTGCGCTTCGTAATCAAACGCTGCCGCAGTGAAGAGCGCGTTGCTGCTGATGCTGAACGAGGCGTTGTCCGCGCCGCCTGTCCCACTGACAAGTGAGTAAGTGAATGTGTTGCCGGCATCGGGATCGGTGGTGGTGAACGTGCCTGAACCTGTCCCAACGGGGCGATTCTCCGTCACGCTGGCGTCGGCGAGCTGGATGTCCGTGGGCGCGGCGTTGGGAGGAGGCGCAGCAGCGGGTGCGGCGGTGAGTTTGACATGATCCAGAGAAAGCCAATAACCGCTGCTCGACGCGTTCTTGTCCACGACGGTGAAACGGAAGGTGTAACTGCCGTTCGTCGGCGCGGACCATTCGCCGAGGTCGAACTCCTTGAGCATGTTTGTCCACATGATCTGCGATGTCAGCCCGTTGCTCGGATAAAGGCCCGCGACATTTGTGGCGGCATAGGTGTCGCAAATCGTTCCGACGTTGGTGAGCGCGCCGCCGGGGCCGCTGGTGAGTTGGAATCGCGCGCAGTTCGTGCCGCAGTCCGCGACAACTCGCAAGCGCCAGTTTCCGGCTGGGACGTTGGTGAGCGTGTATGAGACAAAATCCGCGGCGGCATTGGCCGTGAGCCGCGTGCCGCGCGCGTTGCTAAAAGCAGAATTGGTCAACGCCGTGTGTGTATCGCCCGCACTCGTGGTGACAGGAAGATTTTCCGCCTCCCAAATGGCCGCGGGCAGAATGCTGTAGTTGGATCCGGCGATGGTGGCAAACTGGTACACACCGGGGTAGATCATCGGTGCATCCACGGCGTTCGTGCCGAGCATCACATCAACAGGCCAGCGCGAACGGATGCGACAGGTATTGCCGAGCAGAGATTTCACGCTGGCACTGGAAAGCCGGTTGTTCGTCCAGTTGATGCCAACCTCGAAGCCGCCGCGCGCCCGCAGTCCGCTGATGAGACCGTTTGTCCAGCGCGCGGGAACGGCAGGAAGCAGATGCAACTCGCCCCACTGACTTTGGAGCATTGTTTCGGTCACGCTGCCGAGCGAACCGAAGATGGAATCGCACTGCCGGTTCACACTGTCCGTGAACATCAAGTTCGTTGAGACATCCCGTTGCAGGAGGTTTGTGATGTAGAGAAAGGTGAAATGGTTGTTCAACAGGCGCGCTTGCAGCCCGATCCGCCATGATTTGCCCCAACCGATATCGCCATTGGGGTTCGCGCAGCGACTGTCTGTCGATACTTTCGCCGCAGCCACGATATTCATGGGAGTGTAAAACGGCGAAATCGTTTCGCCGGGATACAAACCCACCAGGTGCGAGCAATGCCGGTGGCCCGGATCATCGTAGGGCTCGATCCATTCTTGGAGATAACCTGTTGGCCCGACCCGGTTGGGCGGAAGCTTGGCGCGCATCACCATGATGTTTGACCTGAATGCCGTGTCCAACCCCAGAATCTGCCCCGCCTCGTCAACATAGCGGAACAAATCACGGAGAAGTTCGTTGTCCATCGTCGGGCCGGGGACATTGTTGATATCGGTGCCGCCGCCCTTCCAAGGATGCTCGGAGGAATACGACGGGCAAGTGACCAGCCAGTTGGAATTCGTGGCGTGTGGGATGAGAAAGCCTTGAAAGAACTGCGCTGCGCCTTTCATCAATGGATACGCGGTGTTGGCGAGGAAGTTGGTGTCTCCGGTGTATTGATAATGCCACCAGAGATTTTGTGAGAGCCATGCCTGGCCGCATGGCCACATGCCTTGGACTCCGTCCACCGGCGCGGCGCCGCGCCAGAGATCGGTGTTGTGATGCACCACCCAACCGCTGCATGAGTAGAGGTTGCTCGCCACCCGCCCCCCGGTGATTGACAGATCGGCAATCATGTCGAACATCGGCTGATGGCACTCGGAAAGATTCGCCATCTCCGTGCCGGAGTAATTGAGGAACTGGTTGATGTTGAGTGTGTGCTTGCTTTCCCAGTTGGGATCCACGAGGTCGTTCCACTTGCCTTGAAGATTCAACGGGTGCGAACCGGGGCGCGAGCCGGAAATCGTCAGGTAACGCCCCATCTGGTAATAGATCGTCGAGAGCTGTGCGTCATCACCCTGGCCGGCGTTCTTGATGCGATAGCCGGTGGGGAAATTCGTCTTGCTGAAATTACCCAAGCCGAGGTCGAGCGTCACACGGTTGAACAACGACTGATAGTCGCTCAGTTGCGACGCGCGGAGTTGCGCGTAGGAATTCGTGGCGGCATTCGCAATGTTGTTGGAGCAGATGAGCGACTCGTCGTTCGAGAGGTCTTCAAAATTTTTGTAGTTCGATGCCGCACTCAACAGCAGCGTGACGGCATCGGCGTTTGCGACCGTGATCGAACTGCTCGCACTCGACACAGAGCCACCCTCGTTCAGCACACGCACGCGTGTCTGAAACTTGATGGCGTTCGTCATGCCCGGCGGATTCACCCAATAAGCCGCGTCAGGCTTGCTGGTCACGCGGGCATTCATGATGAGATCGTTCCCCGCCGTGCTGTACGCGAAGTTCGTCTGCAACGTGGTGAACGTGGCGGTGAAGCTGATCTTGGCTGACTGGCTCGCCGTGAGCCGGATGATGAGGCAACGATTGGTCGGATTACTGGCAAAGAACTCACGTGTGTAGGTCACGCCGCCGTAATCATAGCGCACGGTGACGGTGGCCGTGTTCAGATCGAGGGTGCGCCGGTAGTTCGATGTGCCGCTGTGCGGAGCGAAGTTCAGATTCAACACGCCGGTGGGTTGATAATGCGCCTCTCGCAGCGGAGTGCTCATCAAGTATTGACTCGCCTCGCTCCAGACGCCGGCGTCGTTATTGGCCGCGAAAACATTCGCGCGGATGCTCGCGAGGTGCGCGGGCGTGGCGTTCGGGTTGGAATAATCATGCGGCTGACCGCACCAGACAGTCTCCTCGTTGAACTGGATCTGCTCCGTCCCGACGATACCGAAAATCATCGCTGCGAGTTTGCCGTTGCCGATGGGATAAGCCTCCTGATTCCAGGAACTGGCAGGGGCAGGCGACCAGAGTTCAAGGGGGCCGGGATCCGCTTGCGCCAAAAATCTCGCAAACAAACAAATAAATACAACGGTGGCGCGTGAACAAGTTCTCATGCTGATTGCGGAATAGAATCGCCGCAAACCGCCGAAGATTCAACCTGTCCGTGTGCCAACGACCCTGAGAAAAATGCACCGGCAACAACCCAAATCACTTCGCGGATTCTACGGAAACCGTCCGTGAAGACGTGGCCGTCGCAAGCGAACGAAGCTCGGCCACCAGTCGTGTCACCGATTCCCGCACCGGAGCAGCCTCGCGTGCAACGCGGGAAGCCTCGCTTGAAATTGCCGCCCGCCCGCCTGCTGTAAGATCGGCTTCAAGAAAGCCCCGGATGTCCTTCAAATCGGCAAGCACGGGCGCAAGCTTCACGCGAGCCTCACCGCAGTGACGGCGTGCCTCGTTGAATTGCGACAGCACCTCCAGCTTTCGCGCACGGCTCTTGGCGAGGATGAATTCATTTTGGATCGTTGCGAGCTCCTTGTCCCACGTTGCGAAATAAGCGTCACCCTTGACCTGCATATTTTTGTCCGCAGCATCAACTGCCGATGGCAGGGCTTCTGACGCCTTCACCTCACCGGAGAACCGGCTGAATTGCGGGCGCAAGTCCTCCGCCGGTCGCTGAATCAGCTCATCCAACGACGCGAGCGCGTTGTCCAGTCGCAACGCCGCGCCTTCAATCCGTAACGCTGATGCCTCGACGCTTGCCGAAGCACTGTTGCTTTTTTGATAACCGGTCGCGCAGCCTCCCGCAACCAGTCCGGCCAGGAGCAACAAAATCAACCATTGCAAAGCGCGACCACTGCTTGTTTCAAAACATCTCATCGTCTTCGTCATCATGCCGCCAGAGTTACGACCCGGACAAAGTCTTGCAAGATGAATCAGAGTGAAAAGCGCACCAATACAAAGCCGCCGGAAATTACCGCCCGATTTCTTGCTCCGACAACAATCTCTGATAGCCTGCGGCCCGTGAAAGTCCTGAAATCCAAACCGGCCGCCCTGCTCGCAACGCTGTTTGGAGTTTGTCTCCCGGCGCTTGCTCAAAGCTCCGTCACGGATGACACATCTGCGATTCTTGAGTCGCTTCGTAAAAAGCACAACCTCCCGGCGCTCGCCGTGGTTGTGATGAAGGACGGCGGGATTTGTGATCGCGCGGCAACGGGCTTACGCCGTTTTGGAAGCAAGACACCTGTCACAACAAACGATGTCTTTCATATCGGCTCCTGCACCAAGTCCATGACCGCCACGCTCGCAGCGATGTTCATCGAGGACGGAAAATTGCGCTGGGACTCGACCATCGCAGATGTCTTTCCCGAGCTTGTCGGCAAGATCAACAAGCAATACGAGCCGGTGACCGTGCTGCAACTGCTCACGCATCGCGGCGGGTGTCCTGGACAACCACCAGCCGCCGCCTGGTCGCGTGCATGGCAGATGCAAGGCACACCGAGACACCAGCGATGGGTGTTCATCAACGATGTTTTGAGTCTTCCACCCGAATCACCCCCCGGCGAAAAATACATCTACTCAAATCAAGGCTATGTCGTGGCGGGCGCAATGCTTGAAAAAATCGCCGACAAGCCCTGGGAAACCATCATGCGCGAACGGTTGTTCAATCCGCTCAACATGAAAACCGCGGGGTTTGGTGTGCCCGGCAAAATCGGGGTGTTGGATCAACCTTGGGGACACGTCCTGGAAAACGAAAAGATCAGGCCGGTCCAAAACGACAATCCTCCAAGCGTCGGCCCGGCAGGCACGGTGTATTGCTCGCTTGACGACCTAGCACATTATGCGCTGATTCACTTGCGCGGCGAAAAGGACGGTGGCTTGTTGAAAGCCGAAACATTCCGCAAACTTCACACGCCGGCTGCGGGACAAAATTACTCGTGCGGATGGGGCGTGGTCAAAAGCAGCCGGGCTGGTGGAAAAATCCTCACGCACACAGGCTCAAACACCATGTGGCTGCTTCTGATGTGGCTCGCGCCAGAAAAGGACTTTTCCATCATCGTCGCAACCAACATCGCCGGTGACGCCGCCGAAAAAAGCTGCGATGAAGTCGTTACGGCGATGATTGAGAAGTGGCTGCCCAAATGATTCCCACCCATGCCGAAGATCAAATCCGTCCAATTTTTCAAAGCTGTTTCGCCCATCTCGCGCTCCATCGCTGACAGCACGCACAGCATCAGCGAGATTTCGTTCATCGTCACGCGCCTCACGCTCGACAACAGCGTGACGGGCGACGCCTACCTGCTTTCATTTCATTACTCGCCACAGGCCATCGCAGGCGCGCTGCGCGACATACGCCCGCTGGCGGAGGGGTTTGATGTTTCCGCCACGGCAAAGTTCATCCACGAATTCGAAAAGGAGGCGGAGTATTTCGGTCACGCGGGAATCCACCGCTGGGCACTTGGCTCGATCAACATCGCCATGTGGGACGCGCACGCAAAAACCCTCGGCCAGCCGATGTGGAAGTTGTTTGATGTCCACCGCGACCGGGTCCCGCTCTACGGCAGTGGCGGATGGATTTCCTACTCGACGGACGAACTGCTTGCCGAAGTGCGTGGCTACGTGAAACGCGGTTTTCGCGCCGTGAAAATCAAGGTCGGCTCGCCGGAACTGCAACGCGACATCGAACGCCTGCACAAAGTCCGGGAAGCCGTCGGCCCGGACGTGAACGTGATGATGGACGCCAATCAAGGCATGACCGTGGCCACTTCCTTGAAACTTGCCGAGGCCGTACGGCATCTGCGCATCACGTGGTTTGAAGAACCGCTCAATCACACGGACTTCGACGGGTATGCACAGTTGCGAAAGCAGGCGGGAATCTCGCTTGCGATGGGCGAGCGGGAGTTCGATCTCGTTCCGTTGCGCGAACTGATCCGGCGCGACGCACTCGATCTCTGGCAACCGGACATCCTTCGTCTCGGCAGCGTGGAGGTCTGGCGCGAATCCGCCGCGCTTGCTCACGCGCACAACATTCCCGTCCTTCCCCACTACTACAAGGAATACGACGTGCCGTTGCTGATGACCGTGCCCAATGCGTTTGGCGCGGAATCATTCGATTGGGTAGACGGTCTCATCACGAATCCCATCCGTATGGAAAATGGTTTTGCCTATCCGAACACCGGCCCGGGTTGGGGATTCAGTTTCAAGGATGATGCCCTGAAAGAATTGTGAGCCGAGCCGGGTCTATTGAACCACGAAACACACGAAAAACACGAAAAGGAAAACCGAGAGGGACAGGGGACTCAGGTTCGGGTGGACCTGGAAATGAAGGTACAATTCAGAGACCTGCCGGAATTGGACCGCGGATTTGTTTGCCTGCTCCTTTCGTGTGTTTTGTGTATTTCGTGGTTAATCCTTCCGCATCGTTTCGGTTGAGAGGACGTTTCCGCTTTGACAGCGCGGGATGCGGTTGGCAACGTGGCCCGCAATTATGGGCGAACTTGTGGGCAATTTACTCGTGGCGCAGTCCGGCGGACCTACCGCCGTCATCAATGCCAGCCTTGCGGGCGTGATTCAGGAAGCGGGCCGGCACGATTGCATCCTCGAAATCTTCGGCGGATTGAACGGCATCCTTGGCATCCTCAACGAGGACATCATTGACATCAACGAGGAGAAATCCCGCACCATCGAGGGCTTGAAATACACGCCCGGCTCGGCGCTCGGCACGTGCCGTTACAAGATTGATTTCAAAAAGAAACCCGAACAGGCCGCACGCGACATGGACCGGCTCTTCGAGATTTTTACCGCGCACAACATCCGTTACTTCCTTTACATCGGCGGCAACGATTCGCAGGACACGGCGCACAAGATTCACGAGGAAGCCATCAAACGCGGTTACGATTTGCGCGTCAACGGCGTGCCCAAGACGATTGACAACGACCTCCCCCACACCGACCACTGCCCGGGTTACGGCTCGGTCATCAAATACAACGCGGCCACCGTCATGGAAATCGCCGCCGACGTGACGGGCATGGCCACGGACGACGGCGCGTGCATTCTTGTCGAAGTCATGGGGCGCGCGGCGGGCTGGATTTCCGCCGGAACAGTTCTTGCCAGACGCAAACCTTCCGACGCGCCGCACATCATTTTGTCGCCCGAGATTCCGTTCAACGAGGCGGCGTTCCTGGCGAAGGTCAGGGAAGTCGTCAACGAAGTGAAATGCTGCATCGTCGTTGTAGGCGAGGGATTGAAGAACGAAGCCGGAAAAGAAATCGCCGCGGACGATTCCGTGCGCGATGCGTTTGGGCACGTCGTTCTTTCGGGCGCGGCGGATCGCTTGTCCGATTTGATCCAGGAAAAGCTCAAGATCAAATCCCGCGCCGTGCGTCTCGGCTACGCCCAACGCGCCGCTGCGCATTACGCAAGCCTCACGGACGTGGTTGAAGCCGCTGCTTGTGGTGAAGCCGCCATGCGCGCCGCCGTCGAGGGCAAGAGCGGTTTCATGGCCAAGATCGTCCGCCTCTCTGACGCTCCCTACAAATGGACGACCGGCCTTCAACCGCTCGGCGACATCGCCAACGTGGAGCATCTTGTCCCGCGCGACTGGTTGAGCGACGACGGATTTCTGCCGAACGAAAAATTCATCGCCTACGCGCGCCCGCTCATTGAAGGCGAAGTGAAAATCCCGACCGATGGCGGCCTGCCGAAGTTTGTGGAACTCGCAAAGGAGCGGATCGAAAAGAAATTACAGCCGCGCGTTTAGTTGTTCCCTGAACGCAACCGAATTTCACAAAGCTAATGAAATCTATGGCTATCCATTTATTGGCCGTAAAGACCTTCTTCCGCCGCCATAGACCCACAAACAATGGATAGGTATTTCTCTATAGCTGTTGGGTTGATTTGCCTGCTTGGGTTCGGTGTGAAGGCTGGTGGCG
>CAZFNB010000069.1:0-8175 GCA_964520235.1 uncultured Bifidobacterium sp.
ACCGCTGGACGAAGCCGCGCCAGTCATTGACACGTCAAAGATGAACGAAGGCCAGCGCGCCGCGCTGGAACTCACCGAAGCCGCGCGCGAAACGACCAAGGCCCGCACGTTCGCCGCCGGTCTGTTCATGGGGGAGTTCAATCTGGATGGCATCAGCCCGTTCCCCGAGCAAAGTCACGAAGCGCACGACCAGGGCGACGCCTTTTTGCAACGGCTCGAAAAAATCCTGCGCGAGAAGACAAACCCCGACGAGATTGACGCCACGGGCGAAATCCCGCAGGCCGTCATGGACGAACTGGCGCGGCTTGGCGCGTTTGGCATCAAGATTTCACCCGAGTACGGCGGACTCGGCTTGTCGCAGACAAACTATTGCCGAGCGGCGATGCTGCTTGGCAGTTGGTGCGGCAACCTTACGGCGCTCATCTCCGCGCATCAATCCATCGGCGTGCCGCAGCCGTTGATTCTATTCGGCACGGACGCGCAAAAGAAAAAATTCCTGCCCCGCGTCGCGCGCGGTGAAATCTCCGCGTTCGCTCTGACGGAACATGGAGTCGGCTCTGATCCCGCCGCCATGATCACGCGCGCCGAACCGACACCGGATGGAAAACATTTTATCATCAATGGTGAGAAACTTTGGTGCACGAACGGAACGAAAGCGGGCGTCACCGTCGTCATGGCCAAGACGCCGCCAAAGGAAGTGAAGGGCAAAAAGCGCGACCAAGTCACCGCGTTCATCGTTGAGATGAGCACGCCGGGCGTCGAGGTGATTCATCGCTGCCGGTTCATGGGTTTGAAGGCGCTTTACAATGGCGTCGTGCGTTTCACCAACGTCCGCGTGCCGCGAGAAAACATTTTGCTGGCTGAAGGCAAGGGTCTGCGCGTTGCGCTCACGACGTTGAACACAGGCCGGCTCACGCTGCCCGCCGGTTGTACAGGATTGGCGAAGCGTTGCCTGGAAGTTTCACGCAAGTGGGCCAACGAACGCGTGCAATGGGGCGCGGCAATAGGCAAACACGCGGCCATCGCCGACAAACTCGCGCGCATGGCGGCAAACACTTTTGCAATGGAATCCATGACACTGCTCGCTGCGAGTCGCGTGGATCGCGACAAACACGCCGACATCCGTCTCGAAGCCGCCATGTGCAAGATGTGGGGTTCGGAAATGGCGTGGGAGATCGTCAACGAAGCGATGCAGATTCGCGGCGGGCGCGGCTACGAAACTGCGCTCTCGCTCAAAGCGCGCGGCGACGAAGCCGTGCCGCTCGAACGGATGCTGCGCGATTGTCGCATCAACACGATCTTTGAAGGCTCAAGCGAAATCATGCGCCTGTTCATCGCGCGTGAGGCGCTTGATCCGCACTTGCAAGTCGCTGGCGCGGCGCTCGACTCGCGATTGCCGATGGGCAAACGTCTCGGAGCGGCGATGAAGGCCGGATTGTTCTACGCCCGCTGGTATCCGAAACAATGGCTGCCACTTCAGGAATGGTTTCAAGCGGGCGGTGGAGAATTCGCCAAGCATCGTCGTTACGTGGCCCGCATGAGCCGCAAACTGTCACGCGCGCTCTTCCACGCGATGCTGCGTCACGGCCCGAAGCTGGAGAAGCAACAGGTGTTGCTCGGTCGCTACGTGGACATCGCCACGGAACTGTTCGCGATGACGGCGACCTGCCTGCGTGCGGAGCGGATGATTCAATCCGGCGAACAGACAATGGAGAAGGGTGATCTCGTTGCGTTGGTGAATTGTTTCGCCCGCATGTCGAAGCTGCGCATCGCGCGGCATTTCGACGGGCTGCACAACAACGCCGACAAGTGCGGGTATCAACTTGCCAAGCAGGTGCTCGCGGGCAAAATGACTTCCATCGAGAGCGGGATGGTGCGGTAAGCTCGTGGCGTCAGGCATCCGTGCCTGACGTGGAGGGCGGCATCCTGCCGCCCGGAAAAAGCATACGTTGCCTGAACCGCTCACGAGTATTTTGACCGTTCAGCCTTGCGTGAATTCTTGTCCACCGGGCTGGAAGCCCGGCTCTACGGCAGGCAGGATGCCCGCCGCCACGGTACAAAACCATGCGCGCAGTTGTCGTCACTGAATTTGGCGGCCCGGAAGTTTTGCGGGCACAGGACATGCCCGTGCCCGTGCCGGGTGAGCACGACCTGCTCGTGGAAGTCCACGCTTCCTCGGTCAATCCGATTGATTTCAAAATCCGCAAAGGCGCGTTCGCGAAGAATCGCCAGCTTCCCATCATCCTCGGCTTCGATGTGAGCGGCGTGGTGCGGGGTGTGGGAGAAAAGGTGGAGGGTTTTCGCGAGGGTGATGAAGTTTATTCCTCACCAAGTCTCATTCGCAACGGCGCGAACGCGGAGTTTATGTGTGTGGACGCGCGCATGACGGCGCTCAAACCGAAAACGCTCAGTCATGAAGATGCCGCCGCGCTGCCGCTGGTCACGTTGACGGCATGGGAGGCCTTGTTGAAGCGGGCACGAATCGAGATGGGCCAGACGGTTTTGATTCATGCGGGCGGCGGCGGCGTGGGTCACGTTGCGATTCAGATCGCGAAGCTGAACCTTGCGCGCGTCATCACGACGGCAAGCAGCCGCGAATCGCTCGCGCTTTGCCGTCATTGCGGCGCGGACGTGATCATCAATTATCGCGAGGAGGATTTCGTTGAGCGTGTAAAGCAGGAGACTGGCGGACGCGGCTGTCACGTTGTGTTCGACACTGTGGGCGGCGAAACATTTGACCGCTCGCTCGATTGTGTCGCGGTGGATGGTCACGTTGTCACCTGCGTCGGGATGCCGTCGGACAAGATTCCGCAGAAACTTTTCCGATTGAACGCCACGCTGCATTTCGAATTCAAGGGCGCGCCCGGCGTGTATGGTGTTCGCCCGGAAAGCCATGGTGAAATCCTCCGGGCCGCAGCGTTGCTGGCCGATCAGGGACAACTCAAACCTCACGTCAGCCGCATCTTTGAACTCGACGAGCTCGCCGAGGCGCACCGCCAGATTGAGACAACGCATACCGTCGGGAAAATGGTTGTGCGCGTGAAGTAATTACAGTGGCGGTTCGTTGACACTGCATGGTTGGGCTTCTACTTTCGGCGAATGGATTTTGAACTCGTGTCCGATTACCCGCCCGCCGGGGATCAGCCGCAAGCGATTGCGAAGCTGACTGAGGGTGTGCTTTCGGGCGCGAAACATCAGGTGCTGCTGGGCGTAACGGGGTCGGGCAAGACGTTCACGATCGCCAACGTGATCAAAAACGTGAACAAGCCCACGCTGGTCATCTCACACAACAAGACGCTGGCCGCGCAGCTTTACGCCGAGTTCAAAAGTTTCTTTCCCAATAACGCGGTCGAATACTTCGTCAGCTACTTCGACTATTACCAGCCCGAGGCGTACATCCCGCGCACGGACACATTCATCGAAAAAGATTCAAGCGTGAACGCCGAAATCGAGCGGATGCGGCTTTCGACGATGAGTTCGCTCTTCGCGCGCCGCGACGTCATCGTGGTGGCGAGCGTGTCGTGCATCTACGGCACAGGCAGCAAGGAGGATTACGAAAAAATGGTCATCCCGCTGCATGTCGGGCAGGCGCTCTCACGGGAGCAACTGCTCTCGCGCCTGGTGGACCTGCAATACACGCGGAACGACATCACGTTCGAGCGCGGCCAGTTTCGCGTGCGCGGTGATACGGTGGAGCTTTGTCCGGCAGGGCGGGAAGATGCGTTGCGTATCGAATTTTTCGGTGACGAAATTGAGCGCATCACGGTGTTTGAACCCTTGACGGGTGAACAAACGGAAAAGCCGGCGAACACGATGATCTTCCCGGCGACGCAGTTCGTGACGACGAACGAGAAGATGAAGCGCGCCATTCTCGCCATCCGCGAAGAACTCGGCACGCGCATCGCGGAGTTCGAGCGCGATGGCAAATTGCTCGAAGCACAACGGATCAAGATGCGGACGGAATACGATCTCGAGATGATGGAAGAGATGGGTTTCTGTTCCGGCATCGAGAATTATTCGCGGCACATCGCGAATCGCCCGCCCGGCTCGCGACCCGCGACGGTGATTGATTTCTTTCCCGATGATTATCTGCTCGTGCTGGACGAATCACACGTCAGCGTGCCACAGATCGGCGGCATGTATGAAGGGGATCGCTCACGCAAGACGGTGTTGGTCGAGCACGGCTTTCGATTGCCGAGTGCGCTGGACAATCGCCCGCTGAACTTTCTGGAGTTTCAGGCCATGCAGCCACAGACGATTTATGTGAGCGCCACGCCTGCACCACGCGAAATCGGCTGGGCGCAGGGCAAGGTCGTAGAACTCGTCGTGCGTCCGACGGGCTTAATTGATCCCAAAGTCACGCTCAAACCGCTCAAAGGTCAGATTGACGATCTCATCGAGGAATGCCGCAAGCGTGTGGACACCAAAGAGCGTGTACTCGTCACCACCCTCACGAAGCGCACGGCGGAGGAACTGACTGACTACCTGCGCGACATCGGCGTGAACGTGCGCTACCTGCACAGCGAGATTGATGCGATTGAACGCGTCGAGATTCTTCGCGCCCTGCGCAAGGGCGAGTTCGACGTGCTCGTCGGCATCAACCTCCTTCGCGAAGGGCTTGATCTCCCGGAAGTCTCGCTCGTGGCGATTCTCGATGCGGACAAGGAAGGTTTTCTCCGCAGTGAAACGAGTTTGATTCAAACTGCCGGACGCGCTGCGCGCCATCTCAACGGCGAAGTCATTCTCTATGCCGATGTGATGACCGACAGCATCAAGAAATTTCTCGCGGTCACTGAATACCGGCGCAAACGCCAACTCGCCTACAATGCCGAGCACAACATCACCCCGCGCAGTGTCAGTCGCGCAGTCGAGGAAAGCCTGGCCGTGTATGAGTCAAACCGCAAAGAAGCATCGTCAGTTCTCAAGGACGCCGGGATGGACGTTGATCTGACCGAGACGATCAACGAGCTCGAATCCGAGATGCTGACGGCGGCGAACAACTTGGAGTTTGAGAATGCCGCCCTGCTTCGCGATCAAATCAAGGAACTCAAGCGGGCGATTGATGGTTCGCAGCCAGTGAAGGAAGCAAAAGCAAAGCCCGTGAGCTATCGGAAATCGGGAGGCGGCAACCGGCGAAGGTTTACGCGTCGTCATTGAGCCGACCCCGTCGTCAAAGATCGCGTTCCAGGGGGCGGAACAATCTCAAAAGGAATGGCTGGCAGGGTCGCGACGGGGGCGCGACGGAGATTGCCGGCGGCCTTCGGTTTGTTGGGTTCGGTCGGGCGCGCGGCGTAGGCGCTGACGATGAGGTTGCCTCGCTGACCGGGCTTGGCTTTTGTCAGGTCCGCCGCCAGTTCGATTTCGGCGCCGTCGCGACTGGGCGACACTTTGCGAATCGAGATGCCTTCGGGAGGTTCATTCAGCTCCAGTTCGAATCTGTCCACGAACACACCCGGGGCGCCGATCTTGACGCGTGCGGTTCCGCCAATCGGAATTTTCACCGGTGTTTCGCTGAGAATTCTTGGCGGGCTGCGCTGCAAACCCCGACCCAGCACGGAGATTTTCAGTTCCTGGGCCGGAACAAGATGACGGTAGATGAACGCTTGCATGAGGTCGTCCGCCGGCACGGCCAGGTGGGCCATCGGCTTACCGTCGAATCGAGCGCGACCCTCGAGGGCCAGGCTGACCGGTTCGGGCGTTGGCGTGGATGGAACGGAAAGGGTAAGTCGGACTTTTTCCTGATCGGCTGACACCGACGCGCCGTTCAATTTGAATCCAGTCGGTGGGTTTAACAGACCAAGTGCAATCGCATTGGTGAACCCATCTTTGCGCAGAGCATAGACGGTGAGCGGCACGGACGCGCCGGCGCGAGCAGCCAGGCTGGACGGCACAACGCGCAATTCAAAATCCGGCTGCGGTGCGCTGAGTCGCAGGCGGTAGGAGAATTCCCCGCCACCTTTCTGCTGGGTATCACGAAGATACAGATAGAACGTGCCGCTCGCAGTCAGGGTCGCGCGGAGGTAAGAGTCAGCATGATGGGTTTCCAAGCCAGCGCCTTTGTCGTCGGAGTCGTCGTTGAACGCGATCAATTTCCCGGAGTCATCGGTGAGTTGCAGTTGAGAATCGAGCGGGGAATTCAGCCGACGCGCCGTGACTTCGGCAACCACCTCGCTGCCGGCCTGGCCTTCAAAGCGGAAGACGTCCACATCTCCGGGCTGCCCAATGCGTCCATTGAGGATGAGTGGCAGCTCCACGCGTTGGGCGGCGGCGGGAGTGTTGTTCGGTTCTTGTTCCAAGGTCTCAGGCAACGTGTCCGCCGTGAACCGCACTGGGTTGGAAACGAAACCAGCGTTCGTGACCACGAGTTGGTGAATCCCCGGCTCAGTGAACTCTACGGTCCGCGTTCGATTGCTCGCGGCGAGATTGTAGCCCGTGAATTCGACTTCCATGGTTTTGCCAGCCGGTCCGCCCAGCGGAAAGACGCTGGCGACAAACGGCAGTTCGCCAAGAGTGAGCCGATACACGAAGTCCTCGCGTCCGCGATAGATCGCATCCTTGATTTCCAGTGTGTAGTCGCCGTCCTTGGGGATTTCACAGACGAGGACCGGATCAGGGTTGAACCGGAAATCATCATCGTAGGCGAGCTCGTGACCCTTCGCGTCGAACAGCGCCAGCGTCGCTTGAAACCAGCCGGGTACGGCGTCGGCGAGGTAGGGAATCAACTCGCGCGCGCTGGCATGGACCACAATCCGCTGACCTTTGCGCGCGGCGAAACGGACATGGTCCACTTCGCCGGGCATGATCTGGCCGTTGACCACGGCGGGCAGGCTGACGCGCAACGCAGAATCGGCCGGCTCATTGGCGACAGGTTTGCCGAGCCGTTCACGGAAGCGGTCTATTTCCGGGTTCGGGGCCTTCGCCGCTGGCGCGGAGTATTCCCGCAGTTCACCCACGTGAAAGGCCAGTGGATTCGACAAACCGTTCGGTGTGCCGAGCCGGATTTCACGCGCGCCGGCCTCCACGTTCGTGGCCAGGACCACTTTTAGTGTGACCGTTTCCGCGATGGCGGGATTGCCCTGACGATTAGGCGGGTTCTTGAGCATCTTCTCGCGAATGGTCGTCATCTCCTTCTCGTCTGCCGCGCTCCAGGTATTGGTGGAGTTAGGCTCGCGCCGGGCGGCCTGCTTTCGGTCCTGCAACTCGCGCAATTTGTCGCGAAGTTGGTTGAACAGACCTTGCGGCATCGGTTTGTTGAAGTCCACGACGGTGGTCTTCACGCCATCGCCGGAGACGTAAGCGTTCGTGACACCATCCAGGAACTGTCCGCCCACGTTGACGAAGTAGGTGTCCCCGCGTTCGCCGCCGGCGGGGTAGACGTAGCCGATGTGCGGAGTGTTTTGGGCGGAAAGGGTGAAGGAAGCACCAAGTAGCAACATCCAAGCTCCAGAGAAACACCAAGCACCAAACCTCAAACCGCGTGGCCGCCGAGGTAACGAGGCGGATCGCTCCGGTTGATCCGGCACTTCCGCCTCCTCACGTCGGCGGCTACGGGTGCTTGGAGTTTGGAGCTTCTTCATCCCATGATCTCCTTCAATTTCCCTCCGGTCTTCCCTCCGGTGACGTTGGGCAGCACGCGCAAATCGAGCCCCTGCGGATTGGGCAGCTTGGCGTTGCCGTCAATGCCGAGCAGTTCATACATGCTGGCGATGAGATCCACCGGATAAACCGGACGTTCCTTCACCTCCTCACCGCGCGCATCCGACGCGCCGATTACTTGGCCGCCCTTGAAGCCCCCGCCGGCCACCAGCGCCGAGAACACCTTGCCCCAGTGCCCGCGCCCGCCGTTCCACGGAGATTCCGTCTGCACCTTCGGCGTGCGTCCAAACTCGCCGCTGACCCACACGATGGTGCTGTCAAGCAACCCGTGATCGCTCAAGTCCTGCAACAGCGTGGCCAAGCCCTTGTCGAGCTCGGGCAGCTTGCGGTTCATGGTTTGGAAATGCTGTTTGTGTGTGTCCCAACCTTTGTAGTTGATCGTGATGTAAGGCACGCCCTTTTCCACGAGCCGCCGCGCCATCAGGCAGGATTGGCCGAACGTGTTTCGCCCGTAGCGGTCGCGCAACTCGTCCTTCTCCTGCGCGAGATTGAACAGCTTGCCCGCGTCGCCGAGGATCA
>CAZFNB010000070.1:0-8172 GCA_964520235.1 uncultured Bifidobacterium sp.
CGTGATGCAGCGCCTGGCTCAGGATGACAAGATCAACACTTCCAGCTTCCACCGGCGGGTTTTGCAGATCGCCGAGACGAAATTCCAGGTTCTTCAACCCGTTCTTTTTTGCCTTTGCCACACCGAACTCGACGATCTTCTCCGAGTTGTCCACCGCGATGACCTTCTTGCAACGCCGCGCGAGCAGTTCACTCAACAACCCCTCACCCGCGCCGAGGTCGGCCACCGTGATCTGTGGAAGGATTCGCAACAACAGATGCCCGAACGCCTGCCATGAACGGCCCGGCCCGTACACACGATCAAAACGTCCGGCCACCTGATTGAAAAACAATTGCGCCTGCTCTCGACGTCGGTTCAGGATGCGCTTCAGATTGATCTGGTCATGGGAATGTTCCGGCAGTTCATGCGCGCCCTTGATGGCCAGTTGGATGAACTCGGCGGTCATCCCCTCGGCATCAGGATTTAATTTATAGAACGTGCGCTTGCCCTCCCGGCGTGCTTTGACCAAAGCGCAGTCTGAGAGCAACCCGAGGTGCGTCGAGATGCGCGACTGCCCCATGCGAGTGATTTCCTGAAGTTCATTGACGGACAATTCGTCCCGTTCGAGCAACGCCACGATGCGCAGGCGCGTGGCGTCTGAAAGCGCCCGGAGAGATTTCAAGGTTGGTGACATGTGATGACCGCGCAAACTTTTCCTGAAAATTCCGTTTGACGCACGGCTTTTCAGTTATATCATCCTATCTTGATACGTCAATATGTCATTGGCGACCACTGAAAACATTGACCAAATTACATGAGCAACCGTTACATCTTTTCCTCCGAGTCCGTCGGCGAAGGCCATCCGGACAAAGTCGCAGATACGATTTCTGATGCCGTGCTGGACGCCTGTCTCGCGCAGGACAAGTTCAGCCGCGTCGCTTGCGAGACCTACGTGAAGTCCAACATCGCCATCATCGGCGGTGAAATCACGACCAAGGCCAAGCTCGATTTCGTCAAACTCGCCCGCGAAGCCATCCGCGAGATCGGTTACGTGAACGACGACGATGTCTTCCACGCGGACAAGGTGTTCGTCAATGTCATCGTCACGCAGCAATCGCCCGACATCGCGCAGGGCGTGGACGCGCGTAAGGCGAAGGGTAAGAAGACTTCCAAGCAGGGCGCTGGCGATCAAGGCCTCATGTTCGGCTACGCGTCGAACGAAACACCTGAGCTGATGCCTGCGCCGATCATGTTCGCGCATCGCCTCGGTCGCGAACTGACGAAGATCCGCAAGAGCGGCAAAGTACCGTGGTTGCGCCCCGATGCGAAGTCCCAGGTGTCTGTCGTTTACGAGAACGGCAAACCCGTTGCCATCTCCAACGTCGTCATCTCCACGCAACACGCCGCAGATGCTTCTCATCGCGAGATCGAAAAGTTCTGCATCGAGAACGTTATCAAAAAGGTTTTGCCAAAACGCCTCATCACGAACAAAACCGAGTTCCTCATCAACCCGACCGGACGATTCGTCGTCGGCGGGCCGCAGGGCGACACCGGTTTGACCGGCCGCAAGATCATCGTGGACAGCTACGGTGGCATGGGCCGTCACGGCGGCGGCGCGTTTTCCGGCAAGGACCCGACGAAGGTGGATCGCAGCGCCGCTTACATGGGCCGATGGGTCGCCAAGAACGTTGTGGCTGCGAAGCTCGCCGCGAAATGTGAAGTCCAATTCGCCTACGCCATCGGTCATCCTGACCCGGTCAGCGTCCATGTGGACACGTTCGGCACCGCCACCGTGAGCGAGAGCAAGATCATCCGCGCCATCAATCGCGTGTTCAGCTTTCAGCCGTCTGACATCATTGACCAGCTCAATCTGCGCCGCCCGATTTACAGCAAGACCACCAACTACGGTCACTTCGGCAAGAGCGACAAAGCCCTGACGTGGGAAGCCACCGACAAAGTCGCCGCGCTCAAGAAAGCAATTTAACAATCAACGAAACAAAATTATGGCAGCAATAAAACTCTCCCCTTCCCGCCGCACTGTTGTGAAATCAAATGGCAACGGCGCAGAGAAAGTTCTCGCCGAAGTCAGCGAAACGTTCGCCAAATACGCCGCCCAGACGCCCAAGGGCAAGGACTACATCGTCCGCGACATCTCGCTCGCCGAATGGGGTCGCAAAGAGATCGCCATCGCGGAACACGAGATGCCCGGCCTCATGTCTGTGCGCCAGAAGTACGCGAAATCCAAACCGCTCAAGGGCGTGCGCGTCACCGGTTCGTTGCACATGACGATCCAGACCGCGGTGCTTATTGAAACGCTCGTAGCCATCGGCGCGAATGTTCGTTGGGCTTCGTGCAACATCTTTTCCACGCAAGATCACGCGGCGTCCGCCATCGCGGCGACCGGCACGCCGGTGTTCGCGTGGAAGGGCGAGACGCTCGAGGAATATTGGGAACTCACGCTCAAGGCGATTTTGTTCCCTGGCGACCAAGGTCCGCAGCTCGTCGTTGATGACGGCGGCGACGTGACCTTGCTCATCCACAAAGGTTACGAACTCGAAAAAGGCAGCAAGTGGGCCTACGAGAACAAAGGCGACAGCCACGAAGTTTCCGTTGTGAAAGCGCTCCTACGCCGTATCGCGAAACAGAAGCCCGGTCTCTGGACCAAGATCGTCAAGGATTGGCGCGGCGTTTCCGAAGAGACCACGACCGGCGTGCATCGCCTCTATCAGATGAAGGACGCGGGCAAATTGCTCGTTCCGGCCATCAACGTGAACGACTCTGTCACCAAGTCGAAGTTCGACAACCTCTACGGCTGCCGCGAATCCCTCGCCGACGGCATCAAGCGCGCGACGGACGTCATGCTGGCCGGTAAGGTCGCCGTCGTCTGCGGTTACGGCGATGTCGGCAAGGGCTGTGCGCATTCGCTCCGTGCTTACGGTTCACGCGTTGTTGTTACCGAGATCGATCCCATCAACGCCTTGCAGGCCGCGATGGAAGGTTTCGAAGTGAACACCGTTGAAAGCACGCTCGGCGTCGGCGACATCTACGTCACCACCACCGGCAATTGCGACATCATCACCGCCGAGCACATGCTCAAGATGAAAGATCAGGCCATCGTTTGTAACATCGGCCACTTCGACAACGAGATCCAGGTGGACAAGTTGAAGAAGGTGAAAGGTCTCCGCATCGAGAACATCAAGCCGCAATACGACCGCTATTATCTGCCCGGCAACAAGAGCATCTACATGCTCGCCGAAGGCCGCCTAGTGAACCTCGGTTGCGCCACCGGCCATCCGTCGTTCGTGATGTCGAACAGCTTCACGAACCAGACCCTCGCGCAGATTGATCTCTGGGCGAACAAGGATAAATACGAAAAGACCGTCTATCGTCTGCCCAAGAAACTCGACGAAGAAGTCGCGCGTTTGCACCTGGAAAAGATCGGCGTCGTGCTGACCAAGCTCACCAAGGCGCAGGCCGAATACCTCGGCGTGCCGGCGGACGGCCCTTACAAGCCGGAGCACTACCGCTACTAAGCGAACTCAAATTTGAAACCCGAAAGGCGAACGGAGCAATCCGTTCGCTTTCGTTATTATTAAGGTCACCCCACTTATCACTGGGCTGCAGCAGCAATTTGATTCGGTTCTAGATCGAAGCCTGCCTCTTTCAAGCGCTGACATAGTTTCGGAATGATTTCCTTCACATGGTCATTGTAGGCAAGGTGAATGACGCCTTGCAGATCGGATGGCATTTCCAAATGGCCTTTGACGATGATTGCCATACGCGTCCGCGTGAGCGAGGCAAGCAACATCCCCGCCTCAAGAACAACATTCTGTCGAGCGCGAGGTTCAACTTTCTTGTCTCCGTCTTTCTTTGAGTAGCCGAAATCATCCGGGGTCATCAGCACAATTCCAAAGTCAGACGTAAAATCGCGTCCAATTTGTCCTTCCAACGCTTCTATGATGGTTTTCCCACCTCCGCTTGTGTTCATCAGGATGAAAGGTTTAAGACCTAACCTATGTAGTGCCAGTTCTAGTTGATCACGTGCATTGGCATCATGTCCGTGAACTATAAAAATCTGTTTTCCCTTCGATGCTGCTTTATTCACGGCGGCAATTTCTTCGATGTCGGGTGCGATTGCTGTCCCGGCAATGGCTTTTTCAATTTTGGATTTTGCTTTTTCTTGACCTTGAACGTTGATTGTTCCTCGCGATGGCCACCAATTAAGCACCCCTCCATCGCTGCTGCGAAATGTGTGTTTGCCTTGCCCATCGTCTTCCCATTTGCCTTTGATTCCGGCGGCCTTAATCAATTCCTGCAATGCCTCGATTGTACCATCAAATTTATTTGCCATGCTATTCTCTCCTGAAAGCGATCTTGCTGTTGGCAGCATATTACTGGCCGCAAGAATCAAGCTTTCTCTCTGGTTTCATTTAACAGTGAGGCGAGAGTAACGAAGCTATCAGTGGATGCAAAGTAGCTAGTTATTTGAAGATGCTATGATTGGCTTTGGTCTTCGCTATTGCATCACCCGATAAAACCGTCGCGCCTGATTAAGTGATTCCGTGAACGTCACGGTTTGATTCGCTGTGGGCGCGATGTTGGTGAGAGTATTCCAGGTCGTGTCGGCGAAGTTCGTCTTCCATTGTACCTGATAGCTCCGGCCATACAATCCCGGCCAGGAGAAACTGAAGTTGTTGCCGGTGCGGGTCAAAGAAGCGAGCCTCAATGAATTTGTGCCCATGATGGTGTTGAGCAAGTCTGCGAGGCGTTGTCCACCGTAGGCCAGACGATGATCTGCGGTCGTCGCGGCGGAGGCCAGATACTGGGTGGAGGGAGTGGTGTTCCTGGTGATGTTCGAGTAACAGGAGGATTGCGCGAACGTGACGCCTTCGTACGCCCAGACCATGGGATCAGCCACCACGCCAAGATTGGTGGTGTAATCGTATGGATGATTCACCTCGATGTTGGCGACCAGCGCATTGAGCGTGTTCTGGTCGGTGACATCCAGCGGTCGAAAGAAAGAATCCTGCAACCGCTCGCCGCCGCTGTCCCAGAGGAAATGCAGATTGCTCCAGCCACCGCCAAGCCCAAATCCGTTGCCGCCTGCGTCGCCGTTGGGTGTCACGGCGGAAATCGCGGTCGTGCAATGGAGGGGTTGATGCATGTCCCCGACAAAATGCAGAAGCATCCGCAGATGAAACGCGCGATTGCTCTGGGTGGAGGAGGGATTCTGGAGGAAATAGATGTTGGTGCGGATGATCTTCACCACATCAATCGCAGCAGGCACGAAGCTGTTGGTCGGCGTACCGTCGAGGCTGAAGGGGATGTTGATGAAATGCCAGCTGTTCCATGCGTTCGTGAAACTCTTGAGATCGTCCGCCCAGACCGAGGCGGTCACGAAATTGTTGTTGAGACTGCTGGCGTAAACCACCGGCGTGGCGATGAGCGCATCGCATTGGGCTTTCACACCCGGCGTAAGATGGTTGTAGGCGATCTGCGCCACCACCATGTGACCTTCGGCATTCCATGCGCACGCGGAACGCAAGACGCCAAGGCAGGCGACAAAAACAAGAACGGGTTTCATCACAACTGATTACGGCAACAGGCAATTCGTTTGGTCATTGCCCAGCTTGCCAGGAGGATGACACAAAATGGCCGGTTGCGCATCAACATAGTGGGCTGTGAATCATTCCTGTGTGCTTTCCGAAAGAACGCAAATCATCCCGGGATGTCTTTGAAACTTTTTCACCGCGCCGATCCACAGGACAAAACGACGGTGAATAGTTTTTCGTCAGACGTTCACGTGAGCCTGATTTTACCGGCTGAAATGAGTTATCCGCAGACTGTTCACGGGCGTGTTTTGGGAACAACGCTGTTCACAAGGTTTCATGGCCTGCGGCGCGAATTGTTGTATGATGTTCACAGTTCATTGAAAGAACTGAGTCGTTGGCAGTGATCGAAAGAAAGTTGCAGGACGGCTCAAGGATGATCCCAGGTGACTGGGGAAAGGCCGGGTCAGGCTGGTTGGCGCGGCCCCTCTCAAGCCGGAACGAAGTTCCGGGGGCGGAGGCAGGATTCACCAGTTCCTCTGGCACGTTCGCGCGTGCCAGTAACGCGAAAAGGAACCAGGCGGTCAGGAGCGATTAGAAACCGCTCCAAGCCGGATCAAGTAGTCCAGGCAGGTTTCGAGCTTGGGCGAATCGCAGTTACCCGGAGGGTAATCGGTTGCTACTGTGCATCAGCACGGAGCGGGCGACTCTGGCGGATTCAATCAAACCGTTTGAAACCGCCCGAAGAAAACCGTCGAAAGACGGACAAACGGAGCGCACGCAACGGGAAGGTCACGCAGAAACGGCAGGTCGCGTGAAAACTTCCAGATGCCGGCGATGTTAAAAACGACACCGCTGGCCTGTGAACGAAAGGCAACCTGAGAGTTAAGAGGCGAGACCCGTGGCGGCGGCAAACGCATCGTCAAAAGCGATGGCTGTCCGTGGCCAGTGGGTCAAGACGCGAAACAAAATCGCAGACGTGTCTTGACCTGGTTCGCAAGCCGGTGGCGCAACCACCAGCCCAAGCGAGCTGAAAAGCCTCACTCGAAATTCAACGTCGCAAGGCGTTGGACGGCCCTGCTACGAGGCCGGAAACTCCGCTTGCCGTGGAGAATAGCGTCGGGAAGCCGGCAGCCATCGAGAGATGCGCGCCCAATGTCGGCACGGGAAAGAGAGTGCGGCGAACTCCCATCCCCCAATTTGTCCCTGCTCAACCGAAAGGCTGGGCGGGGACATTTTGTTTCCAGAAATTCAATCGAACAACGAGCTGATGATCGCTCCCGCAGCCAAGGTCAGCGCGTTTTCGCGCATCCCGTAATCTTCAGAATCATATCCGGCACGGCGATCGTTCATGGCATTTGCGGTTTTTGCAGCCTCCAATTCACGCCGCTTTTGTTCCAGTCTCTCTATTTCCTTCGCCCGCGCCACGTCCATCCCTCCTGCGGTGATGAACTTCACGATGCGATGCAATTCATCCTTGTCGAACCATGTGCCGTGTGGCTTGCAGACATCCACGATGACGTTCGAGCAGTTGGCGAAGTTCAACCGATGCATCAATTGCTTGCAGACCGGACACGGCACGTATCGAACCCGCTCGGAAGCGAGCTGATTCGTGGCCACGATGCTCGATGCCTCGCCCAGAATGGTCGTCTGCCGCTCACGATCCGTGCAGATCTGATGCAGCGTCACCGTATCCACCCACAACCCTTCGCACACCGGACACTCGCGCACGCGACTTGGGCCGAGCGAAACCTCCTTTGTGTTCACACGACAACGAGGGCAATGGCAATCAACTTTTGCGCGCGCCTCAACCCGCTGGACCTCCATCCCACAATGTGAACAGAACTTCGCGCCCAGAAAAATCATTCCGAAACACGACGGGCACGCGACGGTGGCGAGACGCGAGTTGCAATGCGCGCAGCGCGTGGATTCGGACGAGGCCGCCGCGCCGCAGTTGGGACAGTTCAACGATTGTGCCGCCATGCCAGCAGGTTCTGTCAGGAGTTCAACTCCGCTTTTCGTCCGCGTCTATGAAATCCACGAAATTCTTGATGTCGTCGCGATGCGACAAACCGGCCTGTTCCTTGCGCATCTTGAGTCGCGCCACGCCATCGGCATCGTCGGCTTTCGGATAATCCAGCATGTTCTTCAACAAGGCCGCCTTGTCTGCGGAAGATTTCTTCACATTCTTTTTCACCCAGTCGCAAACTTCACCGTCGGTAATGGATTTCTTCACCACTTCGAGCATCTGCGCGTGCGTGACGCCCGCGGCATCGCACCAGCTTTTGTCGAAACCTTTCAAGCCGAAGTTGGGCTGATAGTCAGGATGAAGCCTGCCCGCGAGGTGCAGGCGGATTTTGTCAACGTAGCGTGGCAGATGCGGCCAGCCGTCCATGGTCTCACGCGGGCTTCGAGGAAAGATGATGTCGCTCATGCACGAATGATTGGCGACGACGACCGCGCATGTCAATCCCACTGCGGTAAGCGGGTGTGACTGAAACTGCCGCGCACGCTGGCCTTCTTAATCGTAATCTTGTTCTTAATCTTACTCTCCGGCGGGACAGATTAAGAAAAAGATTATGATTACGATTCAGTGTCTTCCCAATAGCCCTGTGATTCGAGACATTCGGGGCGGTTTTTCGAA
>CAZFNB010000071.1:0-8150 GCA_964520235.1 uncultured Bifidobacterium sp.
ACCCGCGCCGGATGGCGTCACGGAAAGTTTCCGATTCAATCCCAGCGCGAAAAATCCCATGTCGTTCCAGATGATGTTGGCACAATGCAGTCCACCAGCGCTGTTCACGTGCGTCACGTCCTGCATGTAGCCCTGGCTGGCGAGCCAAGTCCAACTGATCGTCGGCTCCATCAAGTCCACGTAGGCGCGACGATGGCGCAGGGCCGCATCGCGGACGATTGCATTCTGGTCGAGCGTGATGGGTTGTGTTGAGTCCCCACCAACCCACGTTGTGCCTATGTAGAGCACGTCGCAACCGGGTATGGAATTTGACCACCAGCTTTCGCATTCATCCAGGTTGCCGGGCAGCCAGCCGGGATCTTCCTTCATGTGCCAGATGATCAAGTCCGGTTTCAACGCGGCCATCACCGGCGCACGGATCGAGAGTGAAACATTCGTCACCTGACTGAGGCTGATGCCGGCTTGATCCATGAAAACAACATGCACGCCACCTGTGCTGGAGCGGACCATTGATGGGCCAAGGATGTAGTTTGTGCCGGAGACGCCGTCCACGCGGATACGATAATTGTTCAATGGCAGGGCGAGATTGGTGAACGCGCCCTCAACCGTGGGGCTGAAACCGTTCAGAGAAAGCGCGGGCGTCCAGACTCCTCCGTTTGTGGAGACGGACAAGACAAACTCTCCACCTCCGGGATGGCGCGTGAAAAAGATGCCTGCGCTGTCGCACAATGTTCCCGAGGGCCTTGGCTGGTTGAGCCACCAAACTCCGGCCCCGGGTGGTAGCGCGGTATAGAAGTGAAACCACATCGACCCGCTGTTCACAAAATAAGCGCCGTTCGTGAGTTGCGGAAGCGCCGTGCCCAGATAGTTGTTGAACGAATAGCCCGCGGTGCCGAAGCGCGCCACCAGCTTGTTCATCAGGTGATAGGCAGGCGAGCGATACGAGTCCGCCATCGAATCGCCAAACGAAACCACCGTCACAGGCTTGTTCGTATTCTCCGCAGCGGCGAAGAACCTGGTCAGCGCGTCAAAGTTGGTAGAATAGTAGTCGGTGGCTTTCGCCATAGAACCGGTGGCAAGCACCACTCCCAAGGCGATGCGTAGTCCGTCAATCGCACGAATACACCTTGTGCAACCTCTCTTGAAACACATTTCATTGATCTTGCCAGAACTCCGCACGGAATACGAAACCGATTTTCTACGGAAGAAAAGCTGGCGTGCCGCCGTTGCTTGCGTTAGGAACACGCGGCAAACGTATGAATTTTCCAGCCACCGAACCCGCAAACAACCGCTGGCCACCACAGATCAAATTCATCATCGGGAACGAAGCCGCCGAGCGCTTTAGTTACTACGGGATGCGCAGCATTCTTGCGCTCTACATCACATCGGTCTTGATGCAGACCAAGGATCGTGCCACGGCGATCATTCATTTGTTTGTCTTCGTGAATTATTTCATGCCGTTGTTCGGAGCGTGGTTGTCCGACCGGATTTGGGGGCGCTACAAGACCATCCTCTGGATTTCCCTGTTTTATTGCGCAGGTCACGGCGTGCTGGCCTTGAGCGATCTTTTTGAGAGCACCGGGGCGAAACTCAATTGTCTGTACATCGGCCTCGGGCTGATCGCTTTTGGCTCCGGCGGCATCAAGCCGTGCGTGTCCGCGTTCATGGGCGATCAATTCGCCGCCGACCAGGGCCACTTGATGCGCAAGGCATACGCGGCGTTCTATTTTGCCATCAACTTTGGATCGTTCTTCTCATTCCTCGTCATTCCGTGGATTGCTGCCAAACAAGCCGACCTTGGCGCGGACGCGAATTTCTTCGACCGAATCTTATGGCAGATGAAGCAGGGTGGATTCGGCGGCTACAGTTGGGCATTCGGCGTGCCCGGTATTTTGATGGCGCTTGCCACGTTTATTTTCTGGCTGGGGACAAGACATTACATCCGAAAACCGCCTGCCAGGGAAACGCGCACCGCTGGGTTCTTCAAAGTCTTCCTCGAAGCTTTCAAGCAATCTCACAACGCGCCAACCGATGTCCGCGTTGCATCCGTCATCTCAGTGCTGACTTCCGCGCTGCTGCCATCTTTGGCAACCATAGGGATGTTGGTGGTCGCGCTTTACGACATTTTTTCCAAAACGACGCCGCCAGCGGTATTGGTCATCGGTTGGATTGCCGTGAGCATCCTCGGACTGTGGTTTGCGCTGTTGCTGGTGGCCAGTATTTGGTTCCGATCCGAGTTGCCCGAAACGTTCTGGGCCGGTGCTCGGAGCCGGTTCAACGCAGAGGAAATTTCCGCCGCCCGTTCTGTGGCTCCGATATTGGCGGTGTTTTCATTCATCATCCCCTTTTGGACGCTCTGGGATCAATCGCTTTCAACTTGGGTGATGCAAGGCGATCAAATGAAGGCTTTCAAGTTCATGGGACTCAACGTCGGAGCGGAACAGATGCAATCATTGAACGCCATCCTCGTGTTGATCTTGCTGCCTGTAATGACGCTCGGGCTTTATCCCTTCATCGAGAAACTGGGCTTGCGCGTCACACCGCTCCGCCGCATGTCCGCCGGCATGGTGTTGATGACGTTTTGCTTTGTGCTGGTGGCAATGTTCCAGCAACAAATTCAGAACGGTGCGCAACTGAGCCTCAAGCTTCAGGCCTGGCCCTATCTCATCCTGACCATCGCCGAGGTGTTGGTTTCCACCACCGGACTGGAATTTGCCTACACGCAGGCGGCGGCCTCGATGAAAAGTGCCATCATGGGTTTCTTCCTGCTCACCACCGCACTGGGCAACCTGCTGATAGTTACAATCACAAAACTCGGCAGCGGTCATGGCGATGAAAGCGTTTCGCCAGAGAGATTTTTTTTATACGCCGGGATGATGGCCGTGGTGGGCGTTTTGTTCACCGTGATTGCAGCGCGCTATCAGTATCGGGATGAACCGGCAGCCATGGGAAAATAACCCGTAGATCAATGCCCGCTTGACGCATGAGCGGCGGACGCGGCGTGTGCCTGAGCCGGGGCAGAATCTTCAGCGGGTTTTGGTTTCGCTTGCACAGGCTTGGATGTCGGTGTGGTTGCAGGGCCGTGTTCGTCAGAGTGATGGCCATTCTCGACGGGTGCGGAGGCGAGAATCTGTTTCTGCTCCGGGTGTTCGCCGAGCCATTCCACCCTGCCGGTGTCGAGATCGTAAATGCCGCCAACGATGCTCACGTTGCCTTTCGCGAGTTCCGACCGGACGATTTCACTGCGGCGCAAAATATCGCCGATGGATTGCCAGACGTTTTCCTTGATGGCGGCGGGGATGATTTCCTTTTCGTCGTGCGTCGCCGCTTTCGCACGCTCGGCGGCGGGTTTGATGTTGTCCACCAGTTCCGGCAACGCGCCATGCAATTCCGCACCTTTGACCACAGCCGTAACCGCCCCGCACCTCGTGTGCCCGAGCACCACCAGCAGCGGAGTATGAAGATGGCCGACGCCGTATTCGATCGTCGCTATCTCGTCCGTGTCCGCCACGTTCCCTGCCACGCGGACGGTGAAGACTTCACCGACACCCCGGTCAAAAATCAATTCAACGGGCGCCCGCGAATCCGAGCACGACAACACGGTCGCGAACGGCTCCTGACCTTCGGCTGCTGTGGCGGCACGCCGCGGAGAATCCGCGTTCGGATGTTTCGGTGTGTCCGCAACGAACCGCGCGTTGCCTTCCTTGAGCAATGCCAGTGACGCCTCGCTCAACAGGTTTTGGAATCTCTGTTTGCCCGCCGGTTCAGCGCCAAAGGCGGCATAAAGTCCCAAGGCCGCAGCCAGTGCGACCAGAATGATCTTGAAGAAAAATCGTGTCATGTTTAAGGGCATCCCGACGCGGTATGCGCCGGCCGGCCACAGAAACCATCGGGAAGTGACGCCAAAACTTTAGTGCCGCCGAGCTTTTGGAAGGCTTAAGTAATGCTCATTCCCAGCCGATGTTGAGACAAGGCCGTGTTGTGCTGCGGCAGTCCGGTCAAACATCGCGACGCCTATGAATAAACGCATCTGTTTTGCTGGGTTTGACGACAGCGAGATCGCTTCGCTCAAACAAGCCATCGCCGGAAACGTTCGCGCGTGGGATTGCACGTTTGCGAACGACGGCCCGGGCGCACTGGCGGAAATTTCCGCGGAATCATTCGACGCCGTGGTCGCCAGCATGGACATGCCTGGCATGAGCGGCGCGGAAATCCTCCAACAGGCAGGCAAACTTCAACCCGGCGCGTTGCGATTCATCGTCGGTGACACGAGCGATACTTCGATCATCTTCAGTTGCGTCAACGGCGGGAATAATTTCATCGCGCGTACCTTTCCGCCCGAGGAAATTCTTTCCGCCGTGCAACGGGGTTTCGATCTCGATGCGCAGGTGATGAGCGAGGAATTCGCGCGTGAAACACAGAGCAGGGCGGCGGAATCGGCGGCGGCGGAAAAACCGGATCGTGACTGGCTGTTGCGAATTCTGATTCCTGCGACAGCCATCGCGCTTATCGCCGCCGGGCTGCTTTGGTGGAATCGCCGTTCCGGAGCCGAGCGTGTTCTGCGCGTAAAGGCCCTGGCGACGGAATCGCCTGCCTCCACTCGACAGGATCAGCAGGAGAAAGTCGCGCCTGCAACGTTGCCTGCCGATTCGTCTTCAGGTTTCGCTCAAACCAAAACCAACGCGAAGTGATCCGTGCGGATGCCGGCGTACGGCAAAACGAATACGGATATATTTTCACACTTTGCAAAGTGTGAAAATATGAGGTGAGCCTTGTGAGCGTTAGCCCAAGGCCAGATTGCTTAAGGCCCGGCCAATTGGATCGGGATGCCTACAATATCCATACCCGCCTCCCATGCCGTCGAAGTGGACATAGCCCCGCTTTTCGAGTTTGGCAAGATGGCGGGAAAGCGCGGACGCAGACAAACGGACGTCACATTGAATTTGCGCCTGGGTTTTCGGCCCAGATTGCAAGACGCGATAGATTTGGATGCGCGAAGGATGGGTGAAAGCCGTGGCGAGTTTTCGAATGGTCACAGTGGGCAGCGGTTCCCGGCGCAATGCAGCCTGCAATTCGTTGATGAGATTTGCCAGCGTGCCTGCTTCCGACCGGGCTGGGATGGAGTATTCCACACGTCGCCGGATGCGTTTGACCTTCAACAACCCCCGCGCCTCCAATGCCCGCAGCGATTGGCTGGCAACGGGCATGGTCAGCGCACACTGCTCGGCAAGCTCTGACACGCTTTGGGGCTGCTTGAGATGCAGTTGCGCTAAGATGCGGAGACGGGTATCGCTGGCGAGAATGCGGCAAGTCCGCCACAAAGTAGGTTGAAGTGACCCGGTGGACATGTTCCACACTTTGCAAAGTGTGCAATTAGTTGTCCAGCCACAAAAGGAGGGCGCGACGTACAAAGTCGCATTCGTAAGGATTGATCGTGGGGAACTGCCACCGGCCCGCCCCGCCAAAGCGCTTTGGCTGGGAGTCACCGCATCGGCTTCCAGCGTTTGTGCATCCATATCCACTGCTCGGGATGACGGAGCAGCAGCCGTTCGAGCACGGCGTTGAACGCCCGCGTGTTCGTGCGGATGTCCTCGCCGGGATTCTCCGTATCCACCACGCGAATCGGGTCTTCAAACCGCAACACATGCGTGCCGTCCGGCTCGCGCCAGCTTGAGGCGGGAATCACCGGCGCGCCGCTGCTCATCGCGAGCAACGCAGGACTTTTGAACGTACCGCACGGATGACCGAAGAAATTCACCTGCACGCCGTCCTTCTTTCCCGCGTGCTGGTCGAACACATAAACCACAATCGCCCCGCCCGCGAGCAGGTCGAGGATTTGATCCAACGACCCGCGTTTGGCGATCGTTCCGAAACCCGCCTTGTGAAAACGTCGCGTGACAAAATCATTCAGCAGTTTCGGTTTCAACGGACGACGGACGAAATGGAACAATCCCTTGAACTGCGGGAATTGCTGGATGCCGGCGACCGTCGAGACTTCCCAGTTCCCGAAATGGCCCGTGAGCAGGATGAGACCCTTGCCCTTTTTGTGCGCCTCGATGGGCGATTCCATGTTCTCGATGCGGATGAATTTCCTTTTCCGCTCCGCCGACATCAGCGGCATCTTGAAAAACTCGACGAGGAAACGGACGTAGTGACCGTAGTAAGCCTGCGCAAGCTGGATGAGTTCGGATTCCGGAAGCGTGTCGCCGAATACACGCCGCATGTTGCCCAACACCACGCTGCGACGATACGGAAACAGGTGATACAACCAACGCCCAAACCACGGCACATCGAACCGACGCGGCTCGATCATCGCCACCGCGCTCGCGCTGCTTGCCGTGTGCGTGAGCGAAACACGGATGGTTGCGACGCGATTACGATCCATCACGAACCTGGCATTCGTTGAAACTTCGATCTCCGGCGCACCGTAACCGTTACGACGCACGGAAAAATCGTGCGGCTCGATCGCGCCTAGCGCCGTCTCCTTGGGAAACAATTTGCAACATGCCTCCTTGGCGGCGAAACGCGCGGCGAGACTCTCAACGCGCCGCGGGCCGTCGCCTGCATCGGCAAGTTCCGTGGCAGAGAAAAGTTTCGCGAGCTGCTCCGGCGGCGTGACGGCGAGGAATTTTTCCATCCGCGAAATCTCGACCGTGTCGAGCCCGCATGGGGCGGATGATGACTGGGCGGAGTTCATCAAGCTACGCAGGTAGGGCGCGTTGCTCCGCACACGCCGCTGGGTGGAATGATATCCGAATTCAACACAGAAGCGTAAAGACATAGTGTAAGAACCAGGGCCGCGAAGCGGCCAAACGTGAATAGCCGTGGGTGTGAACCCACGGTCAATCGTTCGCAAATCTGTTCGACCCCTTCGGGGTCGAATGTATTCTGCCCACTGACCGTGGGCTGTCGCCCACGGCTATTCATGTTTCGTCCCTCCGGGACATGCTGAAACTGGTTTCCAAATGCCATACCATGTCTTAAACATGAACGGACGCACAATTCCCTCTTGAACCAAATCCAACTTCCTCTTGTCCGACATCACGTATTCGATTCCGCACTCACATTTGTATCGTTTGGCAGCGCCGTCACTTGACGCAGACTTGTAGCAAAACAAACCCCGGCATTTGCCAGTTGCACACGGGGGGAATGATGGGAAGAAACGATATGAAACGAACCCAAGAAAGAGGATGAACGAAAAACAAACAACGAGCAGGGCGATCGCCACGGACAAATAGAGGAATGGGTGACCGTTTTTTGTTCCGGCCAGCAACACGAAACCAAGCCCACAGCCAATCAGCAGAACCAAGAGCGCCTGTCGAGCATTTATCATGGCTGGTCAAGTTTCGAATGTTGTCAGTTGCAAACAGACTCACGCTTATGTCCGCACCAATGTCGCCACGTTCATCCCGCCGAAGCCGCGACAGATCACCAACGCCACATTACCGCGCGGCTGCTGCGGTTTGGATGACACCGGGAAATCTCCAAGCTCCGGGTCAACAGTCTTGAGCGTGGCGATTCCCGGCACGACTTTCTCCCTCAACGCCCGCAACGCCAGCACGCAGTCCAACGCACCCGACGATGCGATGAGGTGTCCCACAGCCCACTTGAACGCCGTCACCGGCGGAATGTTCGCGCCGAACACGCGACGGATTCCCGCCGCTTCGGATGCATCCGAAGCACGCGTGCCGTTACCATGCGCCACGATCATGCCCACGTCACTCGCGGAAATCCCGGCATCTGCCAGCGCGAGTTGAATTGCGCGGCTCACGCCGTCGCCGTCGGGTCGCAGGTCGGTGATGCCCGTTCCTTCCGTCACGCAACCGCTGCCGAGAAATTCGCCGAGCACCGTCGTGCCGCGTGCCTTCGCATCCTGCATTCTTTCCAGCACCACCGACGCCGCGCCCTCACCAAACACCGTCCCACCACGGTCGCGGTCGAACGGACGCACCGTGTCTTTGGAAAGCAGGCCGAGCTTGTGATAGCCGCTGACCGTTTCCGGCTCGAACGGCGTGTCGTGCGCCGTGGCGTTCGCGCGATCGCCCTCATCGTTGCGGATGGCCGACGCTGCTTCGGCGAACGCCAGCACTCCGCCGACACATTGGTTCGTCACGCAAGCATTCGTGCCTTTGAAGTTGTAGCGGATGCCG
>CAZFNB010000072.1:0-8095 GCA_964520235.1 uncultured Bifidobacterium sp.
CCCGTTCGTCGAATCTGCTGGCCAGTCCGACCAACTGGGCGTTCCTGCTGTTTCCTGTGTTGGAAGATTCGACGAACGGGCTGAAGATGGAAGTGCCGTTGAATTTCTCGTCGGGTTCCTTGTTCATGAAACTGCGGCGCGTGGAGCGGCTCATTCCTGATCCGGTGCTGGTTCTGTCCACGGGAATAATTCTGTCGCCGGGTTTGGGTTTAAGCGATGCGACAGGCGTGGGAAACACGCTGTGTTCAAGCGGAACGATAGTGGGATCACCAGTACCGGTGCTTGCACCTTATGCGGACACCCAGCCCAGCGGCCAGGTCATCGCCGCGAAGGGAACGCCTGTGACATTTACAACGGTGGGCAGTGATTCCTTGGTGGACACGGCGATACAGGTTCGCAATCCAGCGGGAGTGAAATACTGCGATGACAACTCCGGCGGGCTTTACAAGGCGCGGGTAATTTCGCCGACGACAAGCGTGAACCTGACCAACCTGTATTCCATCATCGTCGCCCCTCGCTCAGGCCCGGCGTCTGGATACAATGCCACGGGAGTGATGAGGGTGATGGTGACGTACTGAACTCAGAACTGGAAACGTAGTTGCGCAACGAACGTGCGCCCGTGAAAAAGTTCTGCGTGCAGGTTCAACGGGCTTAACTGGTAGTTCTGGCCGGTCAGATTCATCACGCCGGCGGCGAATTCGATGCGCCGGCGCGGAAAGCGGTAGCCCGCCATGGCGTCCAGATGCCAGAAATCCTCGTTCGAACGCGCGGGTTGATAGCCGATGTTGCGTTGGTGCATCCATGTGGCATCCAGCCGGGCGAACAAGCCTCGCGCCTCCTGCCAGATGGCGTGGGCATTCAACATCTGCAATGTTCCTCTGGCTTTTGTGCGAGCGGGAAACAGGCTGTCCGTGGCGACTTGATCCGAAACGTCCACGTAGTTGTCCTTCAGCGTCGCCTCGCTGATGCGGTACGACGCTCCAAATGCCCACTCATCGCCAATCAACTGGTGGAGGGACAAGGCGAGCGAGGATTCCTCAAAATTCAATCGTTCGCGGAATGAAGTGAAACCGCTTGCCAGAAAATCCACGATGTCGAATGCGCCAAGCTTTCGGTTTACTTCTGACTCAAGATGTTCGCCGGTCAATGCGATGTAAGTCCGCGACAGCAGGCGGTGCTCGATGGAAAAACCGCAACTCGTGAATTCCGCCGCCGAGTTTGCGCCTGCAACCGATTCAGGAATCAAACTGCGGAAGGCTTGATTGAATCCGGCAACTTGCGTTGGTTCGAGTTGAAAACTCTGGTCAAAGCTGACGCCACCAACCGATTCGGAGTATCCGAGGCGCACAGTGGTATCGTTTCGTGGCGTCCAGATTGCGCCAGCCTTCGGGAGAAGATGATCCCTTTCTTCCGTTTCACTGGAGAGCGGAGCGAATCTGTGATTTTCAGGAAAGACGAGGTGCTCATAGGCAAGTCCGCCGATCAGCTGAAACGAGTCTGAAACCTGCCAATGTTCGTAGATGTAGCCGCTGAGCCTGCGAAACTCAGGAGAAGAAGATTGATCCGCGACCACGGGATTTCCCGGATCGGGAAACAGATCGCTGTTGTCGAAGCTGAAGTTGTCCTGGAGATTTTGATTGTCGAATTCGCCCGCCTGAAATTTTCCACCAACGATCGTTGTGAACTTCGGTGTCTCCCAGATTTGTTGGGCCTCGACGGTATAGATTTCAAGTTTGCTTTGATAATCCTGGGCCACGACGAATGGTTGGATGCCCTGGAGTGTTCCGAATGAATCGCTGAACTTCAGAAGGCTCGTCTGGGATTGATTTGTCACCGAAAAATCATCCGCAAGACGGCTGGCGAGCAGCAATGTGTGACTGCCTGGATTCCACTCGTGATGAAAACCGGCGATGAGAATCGGCTCTTGTTTGTCTTTGAAACGGAAAGGTGCGCTCGTGGCGTCGGATTGCCTGTAATACTGCGCCAGGTTGCCGCCCTCCGACTCGCCGCGCGTGATTTGAAGGAACAGACTGTCGGCGGGCGTGAGTTGTTGTTTCCAGCGCAGGCTGAACTCCGTCACTTCCTGGTCGTTGTTCGGGCGCTGGCCGTTTTGTGTGTAGTAGTATTGGTCGAGTGCGATGGCGGTGTTGCCGGAAACAAACTCCTCGGCCGCAGTCTGACGCCAGCTTCCCTCGCTGTAATACTCCGTGCTCGAACTGAAACCAAAGCCGTCCCGCTCGAACAGCCGCGAGTATTCCTGCTGCGAAATTTGCTGCGAAAGCGCGCTTGCGCCGACGGGGGCGAGCAGGCTGGCGACGAGATATTCGCTCACGAACGGAGTTTCATAGCGCAGGTTCACGCCGGTCAGATCGCGCTGGGCAAAGTAGCTGTTCGCAAGAAAGAGATGCGCGGAATGGTTCGCGTAGTCGGCGTTCACGGCGGTGGCGGCTTCACGCGTGCTCACGTCGGTCATGCCGGCGTCGCGGTAAATGTTGGCCAGATTCGCGCCACGAACAGCGCGGTCTTGATCCAGCAGCAGTTGGGAGCGATAGACGCGGCGGTTGTCGTTCAACTCCTGCGAGCGTTCCAGTTCGCCGACGGCTTCGTTGATGCGGTTGTTCTGTTGCAACAACAACGCGGAATAAAGCCACGCAGTCGGATCGCTGACGTCACGTTCCTTGGCGAGAGCGAGTTCATTCGTCGCGTGTTTGGTGTCTCCGAGTTCCGACCATGCTTTTGCGAGGTAGCTGCGAAGCAGAGCGCGATTGGGTTCAAGCGTGGCGGCAACCTGCAAGTCCGCGCGCCCCCCGTCGAGATCGCCGCGCCGGATGCGGCAAAGTCCGCGTCCGAGCCAGGCATTTCCCAACGCGCCATCGAGTGCGATGGCTTGATCGAACTCAACGGTCGCTTCGCGAATACGGTTTTGGGCGGCGAGCGTGAAACCGCGCAAGGCGATGGCTTGAGCATTGCGTGGTGAAAGAGCGAGGGCTTTGTCCAGCGCGGCTTGAGCGGCTTTTGTATGGCCGAAGCTGAATTCCAGTTCTGCCACTCGCGCCCAGCCGAATCCGAATTCCGGTGAGAGCGCAACAGATCGTTTCGCGGCTTCAAGCGCTTGCGGCAACTGCGATGAGGCTTGGAGCCGATACGAGAGCGCCAGATTTGCGGTGGGCGAATCCGAGGACGGCGACAGTGTGTTCGTGGACGGGATATTTTTTACGGCGGCGATGACTTCCCGCAAGGCGGCGGCGAGGTTGCTGTTCTGTGAATCAAGCAGCAGCCCGGCCTGATCCACTTTTCCAACGCTCAACAACAGTGCGGCATAATAAGTTTTTTCCGTTTCAGAAACAGGTTGGCGATTTTCAGGATATGCGGCGAGTGCGCCCAGCAGATCGCCTGAGCGATACGCAGCGAGCGAATCCTTCAACGCCAACTGTTCGCTTGCATCGAAGCGCAGTTCATTCACGTCGAGCACGCCCGGGTAATAGAGACACCACTGGATGATGTTGATGGCGTCAATGACGGGAGATTTCACAGGTGGCTGGCCGGGTTCGACAATGCCTTGCTCGCCGTTGCGCAATTGAACCGCGCCCAACGCGTTCGTCAAATCCACCTCGCCATCGAACATTGTCAGCACCGTGCGTCCGCTCTCCTCGACGGCTAGATGGAACTCCGTGCCGCGAATCGCTGCGGTGGCGGTGCGCGTTTTGAACTGCACGTCCACCGGTTTGTCACGGTGAAAGAAATAAAGAAGCCCCTTGCCAAGACTGAATGACGGTTTGTCCGCTGCTGTCGGCAACGGCTCGACGAGGAATTCCGACAGCTCGTACATGCGCATCGTGCTTTGGTCGAGCAGATGCAGCGTGGCGCGGCTGCGCTCGCCGGTGCGGATGCGGTCGGCGATGCGCAAAGTCTGATTGGTTTGGGCGGGAGTCCAGACATTCGTGCTGGCGATGCGCGCCTCGACGACGCCTTGCTTTTCGAGAACGGTGACGTGGTTCGTCGCGGCGGAACCGACTGTCGTCATCGCAAGGGTTGCGAGGAGCGTGGAGGTGTTTTCAAGAATCCGGCGGCAAAGACTGCGCGATGTGGGGTGCATGATGGTGGATGTGCTGGTTGCTTGTAGGCGGTAAGCGGGCGGCGCGTCAAGCCCTGGTTCGGGGCGACTCAGTACCCCGTTCTCTCCAATTGACCGCGCCACCCGCGAAATCGTTGCCAAGGCTTCAGGAAAGCCAGCGGATCGGAATGCCGATCCGGGGCTTGCCCGAAGCCTTGGTGGAAATCGAATGATGAAAGGGGTTGTGCGTGTGAGGTTCGTTTCCGGCATCACCCGGGTCTGCTCCTGACAGGAACGCAACCGGAATGACCTGCCATCCGCGCAACCTTCTGAGTTTTTTGTGATGGTGTGCATTCATCACTCAATACTTGGCGGTTGCGGGTGAAAGGTGTCGGGAAAATTTTGTTCAACTTTCGGCGACACCTTTTGGAGTTTTCCGCCAAGTAGGAGGTGAATAGAAACTCCGGCTCGGCGGATTTCCGCTCGTGTGAGTGGAAGCGGGCAAGGTTGAAAACCGTGTGTTCAATCAAGCCCGTGCCGAACCGGGGGCAAACACCAAACCAGACAGCAAACAAATGAAACCCCTCGATTCTCTCTGCGCGTTCCGCCTTCTCAAACAGGTTGTGAACCAGTCATCGTCAGCCACTTCAACCCAATTTTCGTGGATGCTCGTCGCCATGATTTTCATCCTGTTTGGTCTGGCCGAGGTGCGCGGGCAGGTGTGGCTGCAAAGTGCCGGGTCTCAATACTCACAAAACTCCGGAGCGCAATGCGACACCGCGTGCCCTTTGGTAATCCGCGTGGGGATGTATTCCAATTCCTATCCTGTTTCTCCGTGGAGTGTCACTGTGTCGGACGGTAACAACTCGGTGAGCGTAAATGCGCTTCAGCTTGATGGCGGCAATCCGCTCGCGACGATTGTCACAGCCGGCAACACGACCCCAACAATAAACCTGAGCACCTTGGCCGCCGGGTCCGGCACTTTGACGGTCACCGATCCCAACAATGTGACAACGACCATGCCATTCAACATTGTCAGTTGCACCGGCGGCTCTGCGTTGTTGCTCCAGTTTGGGGGGCATGTAAGGGTGGCGCCGAACGCGGCTGGAAATTATCTTGTCCAAGTCATCAATCTTGGTCCGAATCCCTCCTCCGCAACCGTGCTTGATGTGAATGGAATTCTACCGCAATCCGATTGCACGATCACGCCGGTGACGCTTGGTCTGAACGTTGTAAATCTTGGAACAAGCCAGAAAGTGACGACACCTGTTGCGAGCATACCCGCTGGCGGCCAAAGCACTTTCAATTACCAGATGCAGGCGACTGCCAATGCTGTTATCGGCAGCTTTTTCACGATGAATGCGTCGTTCGCCACGATTTATCCCAATACCGCTTCGCGGTTGATTCAAGTTTCTGCGTCGTTGGATCCCAACACCAAAATCGGTCTGCTGGGCACGGGGGCGAAACATTCTGTCCCTGCGAACATCGTCATGCCTTACACGATCACATTTGAAAACGATCCTTCGGCTCTCGATCCGGCACAGATCGTCAGTATTACAGACTACCTGGACACCACCAGGGTTGAACCGACAACTTTCGCGTTCGGGCCGGTATATTTCGGCAATCAAGTTGTTGTGCCACCAGGTGGGCAGAATCCGTTCTCAGTCACCGTTCCCTATGACGTGGACGGGAATCCGTTGACGACTTTGGACAACATCTATGTTCGCATCAGCGGCAGCGTGGACATGAATCAATTCAGCGGCACCTATGGCAAGGTGGAATGGACATTCGAGTCTTTGGACGCTCCGAATGGTAATCCGGCTCCGTTGGGCGTTGGCTTTCTGCCACCGAACATCACTCCGCCCGAGGGCGATGGTGGTGTCACATTCACTGTGGCGCAAAAGGCGAATCTCGCTCCCGGAACTCTCATCACGAACATCGCCTCCATCGTGTTCGATGTGAACATGCCCATCCTCACGCCGGTCTGGACGAATCGGATTGCCGCGCCGTCCACACTGGAAATCGCCCGAAACAACGCCGGTTTGGTGAAAGTGACATGGACAGGCGGCACACTTGAACAATCGGCCACTGTCACCGGCAACAACTGGTCGGACGCGCCGGTGCAGGTGTCGCCATGGACGTTCGATCCCGCCGAACCGATGAAATTCTTCCGGGTGCGAAACGACTGACCCAACCCACCCCGCACCCGCCCCGGTTGATGGACGCATCAGCCGGGGTTTGGTGTTTCTGGAGGAGAAGGATGTTTTGCGCCGGCCGGTTGTGTAAATCAGCCGGTTTGGGCGGCTTCAAAAAAAATTCACTTTTCCGCGACACCTTTCGAAATGATTCCCCAAGGAAGCGGGTGAACGGTTCGCTCAGTCGGCGTATCAGCCTGTTCGTGGGAATGGGTGGCGGGGCGGCGGCGAATCCAGTGTGCTGTCGCAGTCTCGTGCCGGCTGACGGACCGTTCAGAAACCAAACACAACAACACGAACAAACCATGAAACGTCAGACCTCCCCCGTCACCGGACGATGTCCTGTCCCCAACTTGAACAAAACATCCCGAACCGTCCCTGCCTTGTTTCTTGCGGCGATGCGAATGGCGGCGCGAAACAAGCGCGTCGCTAGAATATCCGGATTCTTTGCGGCATTGATGATGACGTTGCAATCAGTGATGGCGAGTTACACGGTCACGTTGGAGGGGAGCGGGTCGTATAATCCCGTGGGGATACATCTGGATAATCCCGCCGGGAACGATTTGAACACGCTATTTCCAGGCGCCAATGACAACGACATAATTCTGCTTTGGGATTGCATTACGCAGGATTTCGACGCGACCGTCCCGACTTACTTCGCGGGCATGGGCCAGTGGATTCCCAACGTGACGCTCACTCCGGGGCAGGGTGTACTCTACGTGAATCAAGGGGCCACACGGAGCGTGACCCTCAATGGCAACCCGGTGACGCCCGTGCTTCCGCCCGCGCAGTATTGCGGCTGCGACAAGAAAAGCATGTTGGCCAATCAGAGCGCGACCGTGGCGACATGGGGTAGCCTGATGGGCGCGCCACCGATCAACGGATCGCAGTTCATCACGTTTGACGTGATGTTCTTCGACTGGGTCACCAACAAATATGAAAACTGTGCCTGGACCCTCGGCGAACCCTCAGCCGCCATTGGCGAAGCCGTATGGGTCGTCGTGCCTTGTACCAACTCCGTTCCTTGTCCCTGCACCGCACCACCCTCCGGCATGACGGGTTGGTGGACGTTCGATGAAACCAGCGGTTCGATTGCAAACGACATCGCCGGTACGGTGAACAACGTAGGAACCTATTTTGGATCCCCTGTTCAATCCGCCGGCATGGTCGCGGGTGCGCTCACCTTCAATGGTGTGACTGACTTCGTGCTGGTCACAAACCACTCCGAGATTGATTTTTCCGGCGACTGCAACAACACCAACGCCGAGTCCCTTACGATTGACGCCTGGATCCGGGTGGCCACGAACGCTCCGGGAGGTGTCACCACTTTTCTCGACAAGCGCGAGAACATCAACTCCACGCCTCGCGGTTACTCCATGTTTTTGTTCAACGGAAAACTATCCTGTCAGGTCGCGGATGGCACACACGCCAACTACGCATCCACCAGCCCGGATTTGCGCGACGGCAACTGGCACTTCATCGCCTGGACGCTGCAACGCTGCACCAACGGGCAGAACCTCGGGACGCTCTATGTGGACGGCGCTGTCGTGAAGACTTTCACTGATACACACACGGGCAGCATGGCAAACACGTCCGATCTTTACATCGGCCGTCATACACTGGGTGACGACGGCCTCCAAGGCAGCCTTGATGAACTCGAAATTTTCAAGCGCGTCCTCAGCCCCTCCGAACTGCTCGCCATCTACAACGCCGGCCCGGCTGGCAAATGCAAAACTCCGACCGTTTCGACCAACTGTTGCGATGACTGTGTCGCTCCGTATCCCGTCTGTTACACCAACACGATTGTTCCGGGCTATAATTATCTCGCCGACGTGCTCTGCCACGG
>CAZFNB010000073.1:0-8009 GCA_964520235.1 uncultured Bifidobacterium sp.
GTGGAACGTCGAGGCACAGGTAGCGGTGCTGCGCTGGTTCAATCGCAACCTGAAAGGTGAAGACCCGCGAATCGAAACAGCGGCAAAACCGTTTTTCACCGCTCAACAGCTCAAAGTTTTCGAGGAGCTTCCGACAGACGCCATCAACACCAACATCCAGGAGACGTTCGTGCCAGCGGGAAAACTCGCGACCTTGGGAGAGTTCCAAAGCCAACGAGACAAGCTTGTGACAACTTTGCGTGAAAAAAGCTTTGCCGGCTGGCCGTCGGATGATTTGCCGCTTGAACCACGACAGGTCTTCGCCGTCGAACGCGAGGGCGTGAAGTTCAGCGCATGGGATTTCTCCAGCCAGCATGATGTGACGCTGCGGATTTACTTCTTCGAGCCGGCCAAAGCCCCGGCAAATGCTCCTGCGCGACTCGATGTTTTGAACCAGAAGGACTGGGGAACATGGCTCGGCATGATGCGCTCACAATTTGATGCGAAGTTGAAGGAGGAGACAACCGGAACAGGCATCACCATCAATGATCCCGTCGCCTTTGACGTGTTAAGACAAAAACTTGTTTCACAGGGCGCTGTGCAAGCCTTCATCGCTCCTCGCGGCATCGGACTGACTGCCTGGTCGGGGAATGAGAAAGTGCAGACCCGTATCCGCCGCCGGTTCATGCTGCTCGGGCAGACGCTCGACGGAATGCGGGTGTGGGACATCCGTCGCGCCGTACAGATGATTCATTTTATCCGGGAGGGTGACAGCGCAAGAGTCGAGTTGCACGCCTCCGGAGCAATGGCCATCAATGCCGCCTATGCCGCGCTGTTCGAGCCGGGTGTGCGCAAGCTTGACATGGCAGACTGGCCGGAATCGCCGGACGACCACCCGGATTATTTGAACGCATGGCGGACGGTTCACCTTGCCCCAAAGCTTGCCTTGCCAAAATGAAAGGATCGTAGAATGAAACTACCCGTGGGAGTCGCAACTTTCTTCGTCGGTTTCGGGCTGGTCATCATCAACATCGTGCTTTCGTGGATGGCGGCCATCGTGTCCGGTGGATTCAAGTTCGGAAGCCTCGAACGCACCGTGTCTTTTGATCTCACGCGCGAGGAATATCCCGTGTTCTGGCAACGGATGCTGCAACGACTCGCGCAGATCGGTTTCCAGGCCGGCCCGCAGGAAGGTGTGTTTCAACAGAGCGGCGCACAATTCGGTGACATGGCAACTTTTACACACGCAAAAACCAAAAAGGAATTGCGCGTGACACCGCTGGCCAGCTCGACGGGTGTGACGTTGGATTTGTCCCTGCGATACCTTGATCCCATCGTGGGCGACTCCGGTGAATCCGCGTATCGCGATGCTGTTCTCGATTTTATTTCCGGCGGGACAGATTCGATGCAAAAAGTTCCAAACCGAAGCTTCGGAGCATTGAGCGCGTTTGTCGGCGGATTACTGGCCTGTTTTGCATTGGTGGTTCTGAAAGCCATCGGGTTGAGGCCGGTTCTGCCGCCGATTCTGGTGCTGACGATTGCAGAAATTTTTACCGCAGGCATGGCCATCTTTGCCATCCGCTCGAAACCCGGTGAACTGACCGGCACATGGCTGGCGGTTTCAGGAATCGCACTGAGCGTGATCGCCATCGCGGGTGCGGGTGTCCTTGAGATATTGAACTTTCTTTCGGCGAGATAATCCCCTGCGCCCGCTCACCAACTTCCATCAGCAAGAAGCGATGTGACCTGTTTCGCCAGGTCCGTCGCCAGCAACGGCAGCGCCTGTCTTTCCACGCTGACCAGGTCCGATCCTACGCGAATCATCGTGTAGCCGGTCACAGGTTTGTCGAAAAGCACCTTCCCGGTCGCGCGTTCTGTGGCGATGACCTGTGCTGTCATGGTCAGCCGATAATCCTTCACGGAAACGATGTCGTCCGGTACAAAGCTCAACTCACGGCGATGGAATCCGGTGATCTCCCCGTTGACGATCACGTCGCCGGCTTGCCGCGTGGCAAGACGGAACGTGGCATCACGCTGAATCTCCTTCCGCAACGCAGCAGTCACAGAATCGCCAAGCCGCGGTTCGAGGGTTTTATTCGAGAACGCAACCACCTGCACCGTTCGCGCGCCGGGAGAATCACCGTTCGTCGGGCCAAGGCGATAGCCTGCGCAACCGCAAAGCGATATCGCCGCCAGCACCGCGACACTGACTGCACGGAATCGCATGTTACTTGGTGGCCGCATCCTGGCGCTGCTTGATCTGTTCGATTCTTACGCGCGCCTGGTTGGCATAGGTGGAGTTGGGATCCTGCAGGATGGATTCGTTGTAATAAATCAGCGCGCCGTTCCATTTTCTGCGTGACTCGTAATACTTTGCGATCTGGAAACTGCCACGAGCCTGCTCGGTCTTGAGCGTTGTGACAATCCTCTGTGCCTGCTGCACACGCCGGTCTTGAGGATAAAGCGCAATGAAATCCGTGAACGTCTCAATCGCGCTTGCCGCCGCGCTTTGATCGTACTCCGCAGTCTTGGCCTGCCTCTCATAAGTCAACCCCTTGCGGAACATCGCGTCCGCCGCAATGACGGGGCGGTCATAGTAGCGATCCAGCGCGCGGTCGTAGGCGGACACCGCCATGCCGTATTCCTTCCGCTTTTCCTGCGCGGCACCGATGCGCAACTGCGCGTGAGGCGCAACATCACTGTAAGGGCCGTTGTTGACGACCTTCTCGAACAAGCCGGCGGTTTTCTCCATGTCCGGCATGAACGGAATGTAACCCCAAATCTTAAAACGCTGGCCACGAAGGAAGCGCAAACCGATTTCAAACTGCCGTTGCAACGCATCCTTCACGCGCTCGCTCTTGGGATATTTTTCGATGAGTTTTTGATATTCGTTGAACGCGCGCTCGTCGTTCTTTTTGAGTTCAAGGCATCGCGCCAGAAGGAATTGCGCATCCGGCGCGTAATCTGAAATCGGCCATGTGATCAAGACACGGGTGGCGGCACGTGCCGCGAGATCGTAATCCTTTTTGTCGAAGGCTTGTTGGGCAACAGCTATCTGGTCTTTGGCCCTCTCCATCCGCCATTTGCCAAGGCCGCCAACGGGTTCATAAACCCAGCCTTCGCCGGGCGAATAAACCAACGGAGCGGGTGATCGGAACGGAATCATCACCGCGCAAACAACGAGGAGCAGCGAAACTTTCAATCGGCAACTCATGACCGTGAAGGTAGCGACGGGACTGTGACGTGCCAAGCGTGAAGTGCCGGGTACCGGACGCGCAATCATTGCCTGACACTCTGGCTAAACTTCAAATTGCGGTTTACAACGCGCCCGCTAATCTACGCCCATGCGTTTCATCGGAACAGTGATTGAAAAGTTGCAGCGCCATCCCAAGCGGATTGTGTTTCCTGAAGGTGCCGAGCCACGCGTGTTACAGGCGGCAAGACAGTTTCAGGCGTTACGGCTTGGCGCGCCCATTTTGCTTGGCGACCGCACAAAGGTGAAGGAAACCGCAGCCGCGTTGAACATCTCACTCGAAGGCATCCGCGTCCTCAACCCTGCTGAAAGCGAAGAACTCGAAAATTTCACAAAACGCTTCCTCACACTGCGCCGCGAAAAAGGCATCCGTGAAACCGAAGCGCGCGAAGCGATGCAACAGCCGAATTATTTCGGCGCGATGATGGTGGCAATGCGCCAGGCCGACGGACTTGTTTCCGGCGTCAGCCACATCACAGGGAGTGTGCTGCGTCCATTGTTTCAAATCATCAAGGTCGCTCCAAAAGCGGCCACAGCGTCGAGTTGCATGGTGATGGAGGTCGCCGACACACGATTGGGTGAAAACGGCGTGTTGTTCATGGCGGATTGCGGTGTGGTGCCCGACCCGACGGTGGAGCAGCTTTCCGAAATCGCGCTTTCCACCGCGGAGCTTGCGTATCACCTGCTGAACGTGCGCCCGCGCGTGGCGATGCTGTCATTTTCCACCAAGGGCAGCGCCACACACCCTTCCATCGGCAAGGTGCAGGCGGCGACAGCGCTGGCGCGACAGAAAGCGGCGAAGAAAATGTTTGAGTGCGATTTCGATGGTGAATTGCAGGTGGACGCCGCGCTCGTGCCGGAAATCGCCGACCGCAAATGCTCGGACAGCAAGGTGGCAGGCCGCGCAAACGTGCTCGTGTTTCCCGACCTGAACTCCGGCAACATCGCCAGCAAGCTGGTGCGCTTGATCGGTAACGCGAACGCTTACGGACAGATCCTGCTGGGGCTGGACCGTCCGGCGGCGGATGTTTCACGTGGTTCGAACGCGCACGACGTTCTTGGCGTGGCGGCAATCGTCGGCCTTCAAGCCATCGCTTATCACGAGTTGTGGCCGGGAGCAGGACAGGTGTTGCCGGGCGAGTAGATCACACGATGAACACCAGTACTCCACGCGTCTTCATCGCCGCGACGCGCCAGAACGACGGCAAGACAACCACCTCGCTCGGGTTGATTGCCGCGCTCCAACGACACTTCCCCCGCGTCGGTTACATCAAGCCCGTCGGCCAGCGCTTTGTCGAAGTCGAGGAACACAAGATTGACGAAGACACGGTGCTGATGGATTCGGTGTACAAACTCAACTGTCCGCTCGTGGACATGAGCCCCATTGCCGTCGAGCCGGACTTCACGCGAAAATATCTTCAAGCTGCGAACAACGACGCGCTCGTGAAGCGCATCCAGAAAGCGTTCGACCGCGTGGCGTGGGAAAAGGAATTTGTTCTTTGCGAGGGCAGCGGACACGCAGGCGTCGGGTCAGTGTTTGATTTGTCGAACGCCCAGGTCGCAAAACACCTCGGCTGCAAAGCCATCATCGTTTCACGCGGCGGCATCGGAAAACCGATTGACGAAGTGTCGCTCAACCAGGCGTTGTTCGAGAAGGAAGGCGTCGAAGTCATTGGCGTCATCATCAACAAGGTTCTCGACAACAAGGTGGATTACATCACCGAGTTCGCGCGGCGCGGGCTAAAGCGCAAGGGACTTGAATTGCTCGGCGTCATCCCCAACCAGCCGATTCTCACGCAACCGAAACTGGATCTTGTGCGTGAAGAACTCAAGGCAGAGTTGTTGAACCAGCCGGCCACGCTGAACACGCCCGTCGAAGATGTGGTGGTAGGTGCGATGGGCGCCCAGAATGCCACACGTTTTTTCAAGCGCGGCGTGCTCCTGATCACACCGGGCGACCGCGAGGACATCATCCTTGCTGCGGCGGCTGCGATGGAGGCAAACCCGACAGATCGCAAGGCGGGCATCGTTTTGACAGGAGGACTGCGCCCGTGTGAAAGCGTGTTGAAAGTCATCCGTGAAATGCCGATCCCCGTTTTTCTTGCGCAAGATGACAGCTATCAAGTCGCCTCCGCGGTGCATGACCTTACAGTCAAAACCCGCCCAAACGATGTGGAAAAGATCAAACTCATCCGTGATTTGATCGCCAAAAACGTGAACGTGGAAAAAATCATCGAATCCCTCTGATGTCCCTGCCTTTCCAACTCAACCCCGCGCTTGAACATCTGCCCGTGTATCTGCCTGGCCGGCCCATCGAGGAAGTCGCGCGCGAGCTCGGCATGCCCGCCGACCAGATCATCAAGCTTGCCTCAAACGAAAATCCGCTGGGCCCGTCACCCAAGGCGCTGGCCGCGATGCGCAAAGCCCTCTCACAACTGAACCTTTATCCCGACGGCAGCGCATTTTATCTCAAGCAAAAGCTGGCAGGCAAACTCGGCATCGCGCCCAACGCCATCATCCTCGGCAACGGCTCGAACGAAATCATCGAACTGCTCGGGCATGCTTTGCTCTCGCCGGACGCGGAAGTCGTCGTCTCGCAGTATTGCTTTGCGGTTTATCCCATCGTGACAGCGTTGTTCGGAGCGAAGCTTGTGACTGTTCCCGCGAAGGATTACGGCTGTGACCTGAACGCGATGCTTGCCGCCATCACGCCGAAAACGCGCATCGTGTTCGTTGCCAACCCGAACAACCCCACGGGCACGGTGGTATCGCCGGACGATCTGAAGCGTTTCCTCCATGCAGTCCCACCGCATGTCGTCGTCGCCTTGGACAAGGCGTATGTCGAGTTCATCGAACTGCCGTTGAACATGGACAATGAAGTCGCCGCCGGACTGCGACCGAACATCATTTTGATGCGGACGTTCTCAAAGATCTATGGACTTGCCGGCCTGCGCATCGGCTACGCTGTGGCCGCGCCTGAGTTTATCACCGCACTGGAAAAAATCCGTCAACCTTTCAACATCAACGCCCTCGCCCAAGCCGCCGCGATCGCCGCTTTGGATGACGATGAACACGTCGCGCGCACACGGCGGATCAACAAACGCGGCTTGAAACTTTTTGGACAGACGTTCCGCCGGATGAAACTGGAGTTTGTTCCTTCTGCGGCGAATTTCATCCTCGTGCGGGTCGGCGACGGCGGACGCGTGTTTGTGGAATTGCAGAAGCTCGGCATCATCGTCCGCCCGATGGCCGGTTACGGACTCAGCGAATGGATCCGCATCTCCATCGGCACACCCAAGGAGAACCGCAGATGCATCGAAGCGCTGAAGACCGTTCTCAGCAAATCCGGTTGACCCGGTGATTGTGCCACATATTCTGACGCCAACGTGAAACCGACCGACCTGCGGGGCATCCTGCAATACATTCCTAGATTCCGGGAGAAGACCTTCATCCTCGCGCTGGATGGCGCGATCGTCACCGACGAAAACTTTGCCAACATCCTGCTCGATATCGCGGTGCTGCGTTCGCTGAACATCCGCGTGGTGATCGTTCACGGTGCGGCGGCGCAGATCAAAGCGCTGGCCGAGGAACAAAAAATCTCCGCATCGAATCTCGACGGCACGGGCATTACCGACGCCTCGACACTCAAGCTTTCCCTGACCGCAGCCAACCGGCTCACGCACGAAATTCTCGAAGGCCTATCGGCCAACGACCTCCGCGCCGCCAGCACCAACGCCATCATCGCGCATCCGATGGGAATCATCCAGGGCGTGGATCATCTGTTCACCGGCAAGGTCGAGCGCGTGGACGTGGAATTGTTGCAGACTCTTCTCGCACAGGGCGTCATTCCGGTCATTCCACCGCTGGGCTTTGATGGCGACGGAAAGACCTATCGTGTGAACTCTGACGGCGCCGCGCTTGCGGTCGCCGACGCGCTCAAGGCCGTGAAGCTCATTTTCATCACCACGGCGGATGGACTTTTTTGCCAGGGCAAACTCATCCGGCAGATGATCGTGGGCGAACTCACCGCGTTGCTCGAAAAGAACAAATGCGAGTTCACGCCAGAAACCCTTTCCAAGGCACAACACGCTGCCGGCGCGTGCCGCGCAGGGGTGCAACGCGTTCACGTCATCAATGGCAAGGTGGACGAGGGTTTGCTTGCGGAAGTTTTTTCCAACGAAGGCATCGGCACGCTCATCTACGCAAATGAGTATCAGGCGATTCGTCCTGCCAAGAAAAAAGACGCGCGAGCCATCCAATTGCTCACAGCCAAAGGTGTCGAGTCCGACGAACTCATGAAGCGCACCCGCGCCATGATAGAGAAACAACTCGGCGACTATTACATCTTCGAGATTGATAAAAATCCCGTGGCCTGCGTGGCGTTGCACATTTATCCCGAACAGAAGAAGGGCGAACTGGCCTGCCTCTATGTCAGCGCTTCACACGAGAATCAGGGCATCGGGCGGAAGCTGATTCAATTCGTCGAAAACAAGGCGCGCGAAACCGGGCTGGCCGAACTGCTCACGCTCTCCACGCAGGCGTTCACCTACTTCCAATCCAAGGGTGGCTTCACCGAAGGCACGCCTGACGATCTGCCACCGCCACGCCGCGAGAAATACGAACAGAGCGGACGCAAATCCAAGGTGCTTGTAAAAAAATTGAAGTAAACCCGAACTCCGAAATAGAACGACGGAGCAGTGCAACGGTAGCGGCAGGCATCCCGGCACGGGGCGGGGACATGGGTGACGGTGGAGGGCATGGACATGGGTGAGGGTTT
>CAZFNB010000074.1:0-8000 GCA_964520235.1 uncultured Bifidobacterium sp.
GTGGCGATGCTGGTCTTCATCACCGGCATCATCATCTTCACGACGGCTTTTGGCCGGTTGTGGTGCGGCTGGACGTGCCCGCAAACGGTCATGATGGAAATGGTCTTCCGCAAGATCGAATACCTCATCGAGGGCGACGCGGTGGAGCAACGCAAACTGGCAGCAGCGCCGTGGACGGCGAAAAAAACCGCCAAAAAAATCCTCAAACTCGGAATCTTCCTTGTCTTCTCATTCATCGTCGGCAACACGCTGCTGGCCTACATCATTGGCAGCGACGAGCTGATCAAGATCATCACTGACGATCCGCGCAACCATGTCACCGGGCTGACGTTCATGGTGTTGTTCACGCTGCTGTTTTTCGCCCTCTTCGCACGCTTCCGCGAGCAAGCCTGCACGTTCATCTGTCCGTATGGCCGGTTTCAATCCACGATGCTGGACGAGAACTCGATGATCGTGGCCTACGATCACAAGCGGGGCGAAAAACGTGGTAAACTGCACGGCGGCCAGCCGCTCGTCCACCGCATCGCGCGCGGCATGGGTGATTGCATTGACTGCCATCAGTGTGTCGCAGTCTGCCCGACCGGCATTGATATCCGCAACGGCGTCCAGATGGAGTGTGTTCATTGCACCGCGTGCATTGATGCTTGTGACACGGTGATGGACAAGGTTGGCTCACCACGCGGGTTGATCCGTTACGCATCCCTGAACAGCATCGAAAAAGGCGAACCGTTCCGCATCACCGCGCGCATGAAACTTTACGCCGTCGTGCTGACGGGCTTGATTGCACTTTTCCTGACGCTGGTGTTCACGCGGCCCGCGGTGGAAGCGATGTTCCTCCGGGCGCCCGGATCCTTGTTCAGCCAGACTGCGGATGGACGGATTGAAAATCTTTACACGCTCAAGCTCGTGAACAAGACCAGCCGGGAAATGGCCGTCGAACTCAAACTGGAGGATGTCCCGGGCCAGTTGGATGTCATGGGCCCAAAAAACCTCAACGTCCCGCCCGGCAAGCTGGCGGAAACTTCCGTGCTGATTCAACTCCAGCCTGAAATTTTGACCGGCGCCACCACGAAACTCAAAGTAGGCGTCTATACAGGCGGCAAACGCGTGCAAACCATCAAAACAGTCTTTGTCGGCCCAAGAAAATGACAACCCTATGAGCAAACCCAAACGAAATCTTTGGCCCATCAGCATCGTGGTGTTCTTTGCCATCGCCATCGCGTTCTCAATCTGCTTCGTCACATGGGTTGTCCGCCTCCGGGATGACCTGGTTTCTCCGGATTACTACGAACGCGAGGTGCGCTACCAGACACAACTGGATTCCATGAACCGCTCGCTGTCCGTCGCCTCAAAAACTGTGGTGACGTTCGAGCCGGCGCAACAAGCCATCATCATCACACTGCCTGAAGCCAGCAACGCTGCGACCAAGGGCAGCATCCACCTGTATCGCCCGTCCGATGCGCGCCTCGACAGGGAATTGCCGCTTCAATTGACCTCCAATGGCACGCAACGACTCGATGCCAGCAAACTCGCCGACGGATTATGGAAAGTGCGCGTGAAATGGACCGTTGACGGAAAGGATTTTTTCCTCGATCAACCGGTGATCGTCACCTCCAGTTAGCTTGGTCATGCAACTTTGGACGGCATTTCTGTTGGGGCTTGTGGGCAGCGCGCACTGTGCGGGCATGTGCGGCCCGCTGGCTCTCGCGCTGCCACATTGGGGACGCGGCCAAGGCTCGTTCTATGCCGGACGACTCCTTTACAACTTTGGACGCATCGTCACCTATTCGGCGATGGGGGCGCTTTTCGGCCTGCTTGGGCGTGGGTTCGCGCTGGCGGGATTCCAACGCTGGATTTCACTTGGACTGGGCGCGGCGATCTTGATCGGCCTTATTTTTTCGCCCCACTTTGCAAACAAAGTTCCGGTGGCTCGCGCTGTTACCCGATTGAAATCCATTTTCGGCGACCTGCTTCAACGACGCGGTGCAGCGGCAATGTTCGGCATCGGTCTGTTGAACGGCCTGCTGCCTTGCGGCCTGGTTTATGTGGCGTGCGCTGGCGCGACAACCACCGGCCGTTTTCTGAGCGGCGTCGAATACATGGTCGCGTTCGGTCTCGGCACGCTCCCGATGATGCTGGCGATTTCGATCGCAGGCACGAAGCTCCAGTTCGCGCTGCGCTTCAAGGTGCAGCGTCTCATCCCTGTGAGTCTCGCTGTCGTTGGCGCGTTGCTCATCCTTCGTGGGCTCGCTTTGGGCATTCCTTATCTCAGCCCGGACATCGACATGGCCGCCGGAGACGGTGGTTGCCCCGCATGCCATTCACACAACGTGGCACAACCGAATTGAAACCGAATAATCTCTTGCTTCGGGACTGCAAACCCGCATTATGTCGGCCGCTTTGGAACGCGGGGTGGAGCAGCCCGGTAGCTCGTCAGGCTCATAACCTGAAGGTCCTAGGTTCAAATCCTAGCCCCGCAACCAATCCCCAGCCTCAATTCCACTTCACGGTTCCGATCTTATGAACTGACTTTTTCCTGTCTGCAGCCGCGATTTTTTGGCAGCCTTTCCTTCACAAAAACAAAAAGCATGAGCTTCTACGACAAATTGAAATTCGATTCCGCCGGACTCATCCCCGCGATTGTCCAGGAACAAAAGACCGGGCGCGTGGTGATGATGGCATGGATGAACCGCGCGTCGCTTGAAAAGACCATCGAGACCGGCAAAACGCATTTCTGGAGCCGTTCCCGCCAGAAGTTTTGGATGAAGGGCGAGGAAAGCGGCAACACACAGACCGTCAAAGACGTGGCGTTCGACTGCGACGGCGACACGCTGCTGATCCAGGTGGAGCAAAACGGCCCCGCGTGCCACGAGGGTTACAAATCCTGCTTCTTCCGCTCCATCGAAGGCAAAGGTGAATCGTTCAAGACCACCGAACCGCTTCTGATCAAGCCGGAGGAGATGTACAAGAAGAAGTGACCGGCGGTTTTCTCTCTGTGCCGCTCCGGATTATTGGTGCTTGGAGTTTTTCCAGGCGGGATTACTTTTTCCAGCGTGAGCGATTCCATCTTCACGCACCTCGCCCAAGCCGCACGCAAGGGCGAGCCGGTTGCACTGGGTGTCATCACCGGCGTCAAAGGCTCAAGTCCGCAGAAGATCGGTGCCAAGGCGCTGTTTCATCCAGACCGCCGCATCAGGGGCACGCTCGGCGGAGGCTGTCTTGAGGCTGAGGCGCAGAGACTGGCGGTTCAGTCTTTGCGTGACGGCAGACCGCAAACGTTTGAACTCGTTCTCGATCACGACTTCGGCTGGGACGACGGGTTGATCTGCGGCGGAAAAGTTTTTGGCATCATCATTCCCAACGCCCAACAGGCAGGAGAACCTTTCTGGGCTGACCTGGCGAAACGTGAGCAAAAAAAAGCGTGGGGCATCAAAAAAGATTTTTCCATCGCGTCTGCCGACCCACGCACCGCCGACTGGCTTTACACCGAAACCATCACCCCGCCCTGTGCGCTTTGGATCGCGGGTTCCGGCCACATCGCCCAAGCCGTCGCGCCGCTGGCATTGCAACTGGATTTTGCCGTGACGGTTTTCGACGACCGCCCGGAACTTGCGAATCACGAATTCTTCCCGCGCACCGTCTCCATCCACACCGGCAACTGGGGCGAATGGCTTGCCGCACCGTTCGCCGACACGCCGACGTTCGGCCTGATCGTCACACGCGGTCACAAGCACGACGCGCTCGTGCTCGAAACGTGGATTCACAGGCCGTTCGCCTTCCTCGGCATGATTGGCAGCGCGCGAAAGGCACGAACCATCACCGAACATTTCGTGAAAAGGAAAATCGCCACACCGGAGGAAATGGCGCGCGTCGCCTGTCCGGTCGGCGTAAAGATCCGTTCACAAAGCGTGATGGAAATAGCCGTGGACATCCTCGCTCAATACGTTGACAAGCGGGCCGGAACCCTGGACGCGGGAAGTGTTGTCGCTTCGGGAAAATATACGATGACCTGACAGCCAATTAAAAGCGCCGCGCCCGGTGCGATTCGCTAAATCTGAAAATCCACGACCGATTTCTTCTCGGCCTTGTTCAACACACGCATGTCGAGACCGTCATAAATCACCAGTGAATTTGGCGCGACACTGTTCATGATGAAAACGTTGCCGCCGATGGTGCTGCCGGCGCCGATGACCGTCTCACCGCCAAGAATGGTCGCACCGGGATAGATCGTCACACGATCTTCGATGGTCGGATGCCGTTTCTTGCCGCGCAATTGCTGGCCGCCCGCGGTGGATTTGGCGCCCAATGTGACGCCGTGATACATCTTCACGTGATTGCCGATGACAGCGGTTTCTCCGACCACCGTGCCGGTGCCGTGATCCACAAAGAAGTGTGTACCGATCTGTGCGCCCGGGTGCAGATCCATCCCCGTCCGGGCATGGGCCCACTCGGACATGATGCGCGGAATGAGCGGAACGTTTTTCAGATACAACTCATGCGCGAGACGTTGCACGGAAATCGCCTCGATGAACGGATACGCAACGATGATCTCCTCCCGGCTGAATGCGGCAGGGTCGCCATTGAAAGCGGCCTCGGTGTCGGTCTGGAGCAGTTCGCGGACACGCGGCAGGCTGCCAAGAAAATCCATCGTCAAACCATGCGCCACGGACGCAAGGCGGTTTTTTGGATACTCGGGTGGTGGATTATATTCGAGGCTCTTGCGGATTTCGTCTTCAAGCGAACCCAGCACCGCATCCAGGCGCGCAGCGGTCTCGACCTTGATCTCGGAGGAATGAACCAGCTTGTCGTCAAAGAATCCCGGAAACAGCAGCCGCAACAAATCCTCCGTGATGGTGGTGATGACGCGCTTGGAGGGAAGATTTTTGCCGTCGAGATGATTGATGCCGCCCACTTTCGCGTAGGAGGCGACCAGTTGCTCGGTGAGTTGTGTGACCGTCGGTTCCACGCTCGGAGTATTTCGCAGCGGCGGAGCAAACGCAAGCGCAGCACGGCAGCGCGGATCGCCACACCAAGCCCTAAAATAAGACTCACCGACGCCTTTGCTGGCAAAAATCACCAAGAGGAGTGCTTCCTTGAAGAAAAGCCTCAAAGCAATGGCTTTTAAGATGGCTCCAGAGGAAGGACTCGAACCTTCAACCACACGGTTAACAGCCGCGTGCTCTACCATTGAGCTACTCTGGAAACCAAACGGACGCGCACTCTACAAAATCCACGCCGGACCCGTCAAACGCTTTCAGTGTCCATAAATCCAGAAGGCGAGATTCGCGTCCCTTTGAAAGAAACAAAAGGGCGCGGAATGAACCGCGCCTTGCACCAACCAACCTTGCCAACAAACACGTTACTTGCGCATGCGCGAGTAGAACACCAGGGAGAGGACACCAAAACCGGCAAAAATCGCCGACGAGGACGGCTCGGGAACGAGCGACGCTTGAATCTGGAAATTATCAACGCGGTCTGTGCCTGTGTTTACCACCGTGCCGGGTGGCGTCGAATCAGCGGTCGTTCTCATGATAAGGCGAAAATCAACAGAGGACGCGCTGTTCAAAAGAGTCACCGATGAAAGGTTCACCGAAAAATTATAGCCCACGATCTCAGAGCCGGAACTCCACGCGCCAAGTCCGGGCGCGCCAGCCTGATTAGGAAGAACCGTGTAATTCAGAAAATCAACAAAGCCGCCTCCGTTGACCTGATAGGCCAGCTTGAACTCGCCCGGGCCTGTACTGCTGCTGACCTGTGCCCAACTGAGAAGCACATCCTTGTAGCCAATCGTGGAGACCGAGAACTGGAAGTAATCTCCGATCGCCCACTCGTTTGCCGACAGCGAATTGGCCGAACCATTCCCGGCAGGGGTTGACCAATCGGTGCCGGCACTGGCATGGCCGCCCGAGGCCGTGCCGGTTCCGACGTCTGCCGCGATTCCGCCAATGGTCGCGCTGTTGTTCAAGTCGGCAGGCGTGTTGACTTCAAAAGTCCACTGAGCAAGAACGTCAGCGGATGCACTTTGAATGATGAATGAAGAGGTGAGTGAGGCGAGGAGAGCAACGATCTTTTTCATAATCACATCAATTTCCAAGTTGGTTTTTACTAACTGGAAATTCTTTCAAGCAATGCCGGTGCCGAAAAATAAATGCGTTGTTTTCCACTGCAAAACCAAACATCGGTTCCGCTGAACACAAAAATGTGTGAGCAGAATTGAGCAGGAAGAATCAAACACGCCGCGAATTCGGCGCGTCACATCTGTTCGAGCACTTCGATTCCAAGAACTTCAAGTCCTTGTTTGAGCACGCGCGCTGTCAGGTCGCAGATCGCGAGGCGCGAGGCGCGAACTGTGTCGCTGTCCGCTTTGAGCACGGGACAGCTTTCGTAGAACGATGTAAACTTGCCCGCCAGTTCGTAAAGATAGTTGCAGATGAAATTCGGCCTGTATTCGTCTGCTGCTGTTTCAAGCGTGATTCCGAAGTTCAACAGGTGCTTCGCCAGGGCGATTTCCTCCTCCTCTCCAAGTGCGATGGCTGATGCCTGAAACTTCACGCCGGATACCTCCGCCTTGCGAAAGATGCTGCGGATGCGCGCGTAGGCGTATTGCAGGTAAGGTGCGGTGTTGCCGGAGAGCGCGAGCATCTTGTCCCAACTGAACACATAATCGCTCTGCCGGTTCGGCAACAGATCGGCGTATTTCACCGCGCCGAGGCCGACAACGCGGGCGATCTCCTTGCGCCGCGCTTCGTCGAGATCAGGACTTTTGTCAGAGACGACCTTCAGAGCGCGATCTTCGGCCTCATCAAGCAAGTCGCCAAGCTTCACCGTGTCGCCGCTGCGCGTTTTGAACGGCTTGCCGTCTTCGCCGAGAATCTTTCCAAAACCGACGTGAACCAGTTTCACTTTCTTGACCGTCTCGGGCTGCCAGCGGGCAAAGGTGGCGAACAACTTTTTGAAGTGGCTGGATTGCCGGTCGTCCACGACGTAGATGATTTCCTGTGGCGACCACGTCTTGAGCCGGTGATCAATCGTTGCGAGATCGGTGGTCATGTAGTTGAAGCCGCCGTCGCTCTTGCGTACGAGGGCGGGGTCATCAATCCATTCGCCATCACGATTGACTAGGAATACGTCCTCTTTCGGTGGCACAGAGCCATCACTGAACACGCCAATTGCGCCTTGGCTCTCGCGGGCGATGCCGCGTTGCAATAGATCGTTCACCACGCCGGGCAGTTGCGGATTGTAAAAGCTCTCGCCGAGCGTCTCATCGAACTTCACGCCAAGCCGTCCGTAAATCAGATCGAACTGCACTTGCGACAGGCGAATCATCTCTTTCCAGATGGCGATGTTCTCAGAGTCACCAGCTTGAAGTTTCACCAATTCCTGTTTGGCTTCCTCCAGCCGCTCCGGCCTGGCATCGCACTCGGCGTTGATGATTTTGTAGAGCCGCTCCAGTTCTGCGATGGCATCTTGTTCAAGCGCGGCGCGATCCAGAATTTGTTTCCAGCCCAGGAGCAGCTTGCCGAACTGCGTTCCCCAATCACCGATGTGATTATCCGTGACGACCCGATGCCCGAGCAGCCGGAGCAATCGTTGAAGCGCATCGCCGATGCCTGTGGAGCGGATGTGACCGACGTGCATCGGCTTGGCGACATTCGGCGAACTGTAATCCACAACGATGCTGCGCGGCTGGGCCGCCTTCTCGAAAAACAGATGTTCCCCTCTTGCGGCGGCGGAAAGGGTTGACTCCAGCGCGGCGGATTTGAGCCGGAAATTCAGGAAGCCTGCCCCGGCTATTTCGACTTTGTCGCAGACATCCGTCACATCGAGCTTTGCCAGCACGTCGGTGGCAAGCTGGCGCGGGTTCATCTTGCGCGCCTTGGCGAGCGACATCAGCGCGTTGGTCTGGTAATCGCCGAATTTTGGATCAGGGCATGGCCGCACGAGCACGCCGGCAGTGTCCGCGTCCGGCAACACGGCGCGAACGGCGGTTTGGAGACGGG
>CAZFNB010000075.1:0-7996 GCA_964520235.1 uncultured Bifidobacterium sp.
GGATGTCCGGCAGCAATGATTGTGGAGCAGTCGCCGTTTGCCAAGGCGAAGAACTTCACCGGATGCGAGGTTGATATTGGACGGACGCACTTACCTGCTTTTCAAGCGCACGACTCAAGGCTAATCTGCGGCCTACAAACGGAAATCATGCCGAGTGTTTACATCAAGACTTACGGTTGTCAGATGAACGAGCGCGACAGCGAGGCCGTCGCCGCGCAGCTCGTTGCCAAAGGTTACACGCTCGCCGCGTCCGAACACGTCGCCGACGTGGTATTGCTGAACACATGCAGCGTGCGTGACAACGCCGAACAAACGGCCCTTGGCAAAATGGCCGCCGTCATCGGTGCCGGCAAAAAACAACGGCCCGGCCAGATTTACGGCTTCATGGGTTGCATGGCCCAAAGTCGCGGCAAGGAGTTGATTGACCGGCTGCCGGACGTTGACCTCGTTCTCGGAACACAAAAATTTCATCGCGCCGCAGATTATCTCGACGAACTGGTCAAAGGCCGCCGCAAGCACATCGTGGACACGGCGGAGGAAACCGGCAGCGAGGCGACGATCCGGGAACATCTGCTGAACGGAAACTCCCGTAAATCCATCACAGCGTTCGTGAGCATCATGCAAGGTTGCAATCAATACTGTACGTTTTGCATCGTCCCCTACACACGCGGCGAGGAACGCAGCCGAAACATCTCCGACATCGTGGCCGAATGCCGCGAGCTTGTGGCTCAGGGAGTGAAGGAAATCACATTGCTCGGCCAGATCGTGACGAGCTTTGGCAAGCGCGACATTCCTGTTCACAACGGCAAGTCCGCCTTTGTCCAGCTCATCGAAGCCGTTCACGAAATCGAAGGGCTTGAGCGCATCCGCTTCACCTCCCCGCACCCGAAAGGTTATGGCGATGACCTCGTGGAAGCTTACGGGCGGCTGCCCAAACTCGTCGAAAGCGCGCATTTGCCCGTGCAAAGCGGCAGTGATCGTGTTCTCAAGCTGATGCATCGCGGCTACACTCGCGCGCGATTCATCGAAATCATTCGCAAACTCCGCGCTGTTCGTTCTGAGATCGGCATCACCAGCGACATCATAGTCGGTTTTCCCGGCGAAACGGATGCCGACTTTGAAGAAACGCTTTCCCTTTGCCGCGAGGTCGAGTTCGACAACGCCTACCTGTTCAAGTATTCGCAACGCAAAGACACGCCAGCCGCCGCGATGCCCGATCAATTGCCCGAACCGGTCATCGAGGAACGTCACGCGCGCCTGCTCGAACTGGTCAATGAAATCGGCGCGCGGAAATACGACGGCTTCATTGGACGCACCGTAAGAATCCTCGTGGAAGGCCCCAGCAGGAGAAACGATGCGCGGATGACCGGTCGCACGCCCTGCAACAAGATTGTCGTCTTCGACGGCGGCGAACGGCATCGCGGCGAGTTGATGGATGTACGCATCCACCGCACCGGCTCGTTCACCCTCTACGGCGACCCTGCGATTGTGGGATTGTGAATTTATGATTGGATTGATGCCCTCTGAATTTCCAATGAACAACTGATGACCAATCACACAAACATGGCCGTGGCCGGATCACACGAGGATAATTCGCCGTGGGGCTTCTGGGCCACGCTTGGATTGGGAGTGGCGTTGCTGGTGGTGTTTGTTGTCGCACAATCCATAGCCATCGGCATGTTCGTGGGAGTGAAAGCTGCAATGGGAGGGGATCCGGACATGGTGAACATTGCCTCAAACGGTCTGCTCGTGTCGTATGCCATGTGCTTTTGCACCCCGGTCGTTGTGGCCTTTGTTGCGCTCGCAGCGTGGATGCGGCGTGGGATGCCGCTTGATGAATATCTCGGGCTTAAGCGGCTGACATGGAAATCGGCCTTGCTCTCCGTGCTGTCGCTGGCTCCGTTGTATCTGGTCTGGGCAGCCGCCGAGAAGGTGCTTCACCTGCGCGAAATCCCCGATTTCATGATCGAGATGTATCGCACCGCCGGTTCATTGCCGTTGTTGTATGTGGCGGTCGTGGTCGCCGCGCCGGTCACGGAGGAACTGCTGTTCCGCGGATTCCTTTTCGAAGGGTTCAGGCGATCGCGCATCGGCGCCGTTGGAGCCACCTTGTTGACCTCATTGATGTGGGCGTCCATCCACCTTCAATACGAAATCGCCGAGATGAGTTTCATCTTCCTGTTCGGGCTTGTGCTGGGCTTTGTCCGGGCGAAAACAGGATCCATCTTTGCGCCGATTCTTGCGCACGCGCTTTCAAACCTGATCTCCACGGTGGTGCTGGCGCATCATGTACACGGAAATGCTTGAACACAAATCCGCCCCCGATGGCGTGTCGTTAAAAATTTTGCTCGAATCCCGCGCCGGTTTCGTGCGTCATTAACCCATGCAAAAACCACCTACGAATGTCCATCTGACCCGACGACGTTTTCTCGCCCTCACCGGCATGGCCGCAATTGCACCAACAATCATCCCGTCCAGCGCGCTTGGACTCGGTGGCAAGACCGCTCCGTCCAACCGGATCACAATGGGTGTGGTGGGTTGGGGAATGCAAGGCCCCGGCAACACACGGGCATTTCTGAGCCTCGAAGACTGCCAAGTGGTGGCGGCGTGCGACCTGGACAAGAACCATCTTCGTTCCGCGGTGGACACCATCAACGACCATTACCAGAACAAGGATTGCAAGGCATACGACGATTATCGGGATCTGATGGCCCGCAAGGACATTGACACCGTGATGCTGGCCGTCCCGGATCACTGGCACATGCTGACCGCCACCGAAGCCGCGCGAAACGGCAAGGACATTTACGGTGAGAAGCCGTTGGCGCGGACGATTGCCGAGCAGCAGGCCATCGTGAACATGGTGCGACGTTACAAACGCATCTGGCAGACCGGTTCGTGGCAGCGCTCCGAAAAGCATTTCCATTATGCGTGCGAAGTCGTCCGCAATGGATTGATTGGAAAAGTAACCCGCGTGGAAGTGGGTTTGCCTTCGGGCCACAACGATTTCGCCAGGACCAGGGACAAGATGCAAATCACACAACCGCCGCCTGAACTGGATTATGAATTCTGGCTCGGGCCGTCGAAGAAGGAGCCTTACATCGAAGGTCGTGTCCACATGAACTGGCGCTGGAATTACAACACTGGCGGCGGGCAATTGCTCGACTGGATCGGGCATCATTGCGACATCGCGCATTGGGGATTGGGTCTGGATGACAGCGGCCCGTATGAAGTGGAGGGCAAAGGCGATTTTCCACCGGCTGATGCGCCATGGAACACCTGCACCAAATACCGCGTCACGGCAAAATATCCCGGCGACATCGAGTTCATCATCTCCGGCGGTCACAGCGACATCAAAGGCGGAACGAAGTGGATCGGCACTGATGGCTGGGTGCATGTCAATCGCGGCAATTTCTTCGAGTCATCAAACCCCGAATGGGCCGACGCGCGGAGTCTTCCTGAGGAGATGCGAAAAATAAAACTCTACAAGACCGAAGGTTCAAACCCGCATCAACGGAATTTCATCGAGTGCGTCAAGTCCCGCAAGCCGACCATCACGCCGGTCGAGGTGGCGCATCATTCGGCCATTCCCGGACACCTCGGACTCATCGCCATGCTCACAGGCCGCAAAATCAAGTGGGACTCGAAGCGCGAAACGATTCGAAAGGATTCGGAAGCCAGCGCCTTGCTCACGCGGCCGTACCGCAAACCGTGGAAGTTTCGTTGAGAACCGGCGATGGATTTGCTTCAGCACCTGGCCTGTCAGGATTACATAAGAGTCCCAACCCGGAGTATTCTCCAGTTTGACCCTTTGATTTTCCACAGTTCACCTCATCCCGGTTGCCCCCGTTCCTCTGTCTGGCATACTCCTGCGGCATGAAATACCGTCGCTTTGGCCGCACAGGATTGAAGATGCCCGTCATCTCCTGCGGAGGGATGCGCTACCAACACAAATGGCAGGACGTTCCGCCGGGCGAGATTCCGCCGGACAACCAGACCAACCTGGAGGCGTGCATCCATCGTGCGCTCGAACTCGGCATCAATCACATCGAGACGGCGCGCGGTTACGGCACATCTGAAATGCAGCTCGGCAACGTGCTCCCAAAGCTGCCACGCAACAAAATCATCGTTCAAACCAAGGTCGCTCCCAAGGCCACGACGAGGAAATTTCTTGAAACATTCGAGACTTCGATGAATTACCTGAAACTCGACCATGTGGATCTGCTCTCGTTGCACGGCATCAACAACCGGGAACTGCTCGACTGGTCACTCGGCAAAAAGGGCTGCATCTCCGCCGCACGCAAACTCCAAAAGGAAGGCCGCTGCCGGTTTGTCGGGTTTTCCACCCATGCAACGACCGATTTGATTCACGAAGCCATAAAACACGGCGATTTCGATTACGTGAACCTGCACTGGTATTTCGTCAACGATTTGAACTGGTCATGCGTTCAAGCCGCCACCGCACGGGACATGGGCGTGTTCATCATCAGCCCAAACGACAAGGGCGGAAAGCTGTATGAGCCTCCCAAAAAACTTGTGAAACTTTGTGCCCCGTTGTCGCCGATGGCGTTCAATGACCTGTATTGCCTCGCACGACCGGAGGTTCACACGCTCAGTTGCGGTGTCGCCAAACCAACGGACTTCGACGAACACATCGCTGCCCTCGAACATTACGACAAAGCAGCGGAAGTGGTCGCACCAATAGAAAAAAAATTGCGCGCGGAAATGGATCGTGCACTTGGAGCCGACTGGTGCGCCCGATGGTTTGAAGGCGTGCCGAACTACGTGGATGTGCCCGGCCAGGTTAACGTCATGGAGATCATCCGGCTCTGGACTTACGCCAAATCGCTCGACCTCGTGGGCTGGGGCAAGATGCGTTACAATCTGCTTGGGCAGGCCGACCACTGGTTTCCGGGAGAAAACGCCTCCAAAGTGCGGAAGACAAAACTTGCAGCCGTGTTAAAGCAAAGTCCTTTTGCCGCGCGCATTCCAGCCATCCTGGAGGAAGCGCACCGGATGCTTTACGAAAAACCGGTCAAGCGCCTGAGCCAAAGTTGAAAACCCTCCCATCAAAAATAGAACGCGGCGTTTCCCAAGAAACGCCGCGTTGCAAAAAATCAAATCACTTGGATGACTTGGCGTCAGCCGGGGCGGTTGCGTTGAGTTGTGTGAGCACCGCCTCCGTGATGTCGTTGTCATCGCTGCTGTAAAGGAACACCGGCACGCCCTGCGCCGCTACTGCGACCTTGTTGACGACCATCGAATAACCGGCTGCCTTGGCCTTTGAGGCGGCTGCGCTCTTGATGTCATCGAGTATGCCCTTGAATATCCGCTTTTCATCCTCCGCCCTCCGCTGCTGATTTACGGTCACAAAAGATCTCATCTCATCATCCTTGGCTTTCATGTCCTTGTATTTCGACTCGGCGGATTTCTTCCGCTTCTCGCGCTCCTCGGAGGACAACGCCGAATCATTCGCATCGGCGAGCAGTTTTTTGTAGTCGTCCTCGACCTTTTTGAACTCGTCCTTCAACTTGTCGAGTTCCTTTTGCAACTCGTCGCCGCGCTCCTTGAGAGCGGAGATGCTCTCCTTGGTCTTCCAGTAACCCGTGTAAATCCGGGCAATATCAATCGTGGCGATGCGCGCCTGCGATTGCGCCTGCGCCCGGGTCGGGGAGCCAAGCAACAAAGCGCCACAGAGAAGCAAAACAGAAACTTTCAAAATATTGTTCATTTGCATAGGGAATCAAAATCACCGGGGTTCGCCAATCTCAATTTCACGTCACCCGCCAGAGTTCAGACAGTTGCCATCGAAAATCGTTCACGGAGAACTTCAAGGATAAGTTTTTAGCCGGAAGAAAAGCTGATTTGTTTGTATCGGGAACAAGGCGGTGTGAACACCATTGGTCGGCACCGGATATTTCGCGGTTGAAACCCATCCTGTCGTATTCGTCAGGCTTGAGTTGGATTGCAGATCGAAGTCTGTTTTGTAAATTCCATCCGTGGTAATTCCCGGCCACGACACCACGACATTTGTTCCTGATTTCGAGATGCTCAACACAGGTTCGCTGACCACCTTCGCGACAAACGCGTCCCTGCTTCCGCGTAGTGTCGGATTGGTCGCGTTGTAAATCGGGAAATTGGCCGAAGCTGTTTCACCCGCCAGATATGAATTACCCCCGGCATCAACTGCGATTCCGTATCCAAAATCTTCGCCGGAACCGCCGAGATATGCCGAGTGAACCAACGCCGTGCCGTTGCTGTTGATTTCGGCGACAAACACATCGTTGCCTCCCATGTTCGTTCCGCGCAGCAAACCCAGCGGTTGATTTGTTGGAAAATTCCTGGACGCAGTCACACCGACGATGTGAGCTTTACCCGATCCATCAACCGCCACGTCCCATCCCTGATCCGTCAAGGAACCTCCGAACATCAGCGAGTACACACGCGCTCCGCTGCCATCCAGTTTCACGGCAAAGACATCCGAGGTCGTCGTGACGTTGCTGGCCACGCTCGATTGAAGATTGGTGGTCGTGCGGAAAAAATCAGGACTGAATGTCGCTCCCGTGATGAACACAGAATTGTCCGCTGCGAGCGAGAGGCGATAGCCGTAATCCGCATTCGTTCCTCCAAGGAACGTCGAGTAAACAAGCGAGTCTCCGGATGGACTGATTTTTGCAGCGATGACATCCGCACTCGCGTTCACATTGGTCTGGTTGTTGAGCAACGACTGGGCGGCGTTGACGATCGGAAAATTCGTGGAAGCGCTGTGACCCGTGATGTAAGCCGAACCGGTCGCATCCGCTGCAATGTCGTTGATCGTGTCCAGATTCGTTCCGCCAAGAAACATCGAGTAGATGAAATTGGAGCCAAAACCCGGGCCGATTTTCACCACAAAACCATCACCACCACCTCCGTAGTTCGTACGTGTGGTGTTCCAGGTCGGAAAGTTTGTGGATTCAGTATAACCGGAAACATGGATGTTCGTGGCCGCATCCAGAGCGATGCCGATTCCCTCGTCGAAAAAGTTCCCGCCCAGGTAAGTCGAATAGAGCAAATTCGACCCCGACGCGGAAATGACGGACACAAAAGCATCCTGTGGATGCAAACCCACACCCGGATACACCGCTCCACTGATGTTGGTGTAGATCGTGTTCAAGGTCGGGAAATTCGTCGAATCCGTGTACCCCGTCACATAAACCTTGCCCTCGTCATCCACAGCCAGCCCCAATGCGGCATCATCCGTCCGCCCTCCGAGATAGGTCACATAGCGCCGGATGGAAAAATAGTTGTCATATCGTGCAATGAAGGCGTCTCCGCGCACAGAGGTGACGCCCGCAAGATTTGTCTGCGCGGCACCGGAACTGGCAAGCTGGCTGGACATTGTTTCACCGGCGATAAACACGTCTCCATCCTTGCCCACCGCAATCGCCCACGCAGTGTCGGATGCCGAACCTCCAAAATAGGTCGAATAACTCAATATCGGATCAATCACCAAAGGCAGCGATGTGTCATAGCTGCCGATTTCAAATTTCATTGTAACCGCGTCCACAAGCCGGTAGCCGCCGGAAATTTCTTTCCGCACACCCCGGACCGTCTGGTAAATCAACGGGCGCGGCTGACGCACTTCCGCCCCGGCGACGTTCAACACCAGTTCACCCTGCGAATCCACACTGACGGAATCCGCTCCAGAAAACCGCACAGTGATGAGCGAGGGATCAGCGTGTGGAGACACGACAAAATCATACTCGAGTTTTTGCTGGTTGCCGTAATGCACCAGATTGATGCCGGGATAAATGCCCTCAACGCACACGCGCTCGAACGCGGGCACGCCAACACGCCAGCGCGCGGAATCGCTGCCCAGGAGATAATTCGCACTTCCAGCCACCTCTCCTGCTCCAGCCACACGGGCCTTGGGATTTGCGCCAAGGAATTGCAATCTGACCGAACGCACCTCAGCTTCCGCCGTGGACGTACTCCCGTCACCTGGAAATTCCGGACG
>CAZFNB010000076.1:0-7963 GCA_964520235.1 uncultured Bifidobacterium sp.
GACTGATTTTCCACCTTCGCTTCCCTCGCGTCCTTCGCGCGACATCCATGAGGCAATCGTTTGATTAACCAACATCAAGGCAAGCGCAGCCACGGCTGGATGGGCATCCATCGCGGTCACAAAGCGCGCCCGCTCGAATGGATCGCGGAGAAATTCATTTTTCTCGTGTCGCTCTCGACCATTCTGATGGTGTTCTTGATCTTCATCTTCGTCGGGCGCGAGGCGATGCCGATTTTTCTCGGCAAGGAAAACAGCGCACTCATCAAACCGGTGATCCCCGTCACTGACATGGACAAACTCAAACCCGGGGAGCTTCGCGCCTATCTCGGCTTGTCCGAAAAAAAGTTTGCCCAAATGGACAGGGAGACTTTGCAGGCGTTGATGGAGGTGAAGGTGGAGGCGCAGAACGAAATCCCCGCACAGTTCCGCAACGACCCGGACGCCAAACTCAACACAACGGATTGGAGTCTGATGCTCCAGCCGCATCAATGGACAGGTTACGATAAACCGGAATACATCTGGCAACCCATCGGAAACGTCCACAAATACAACATCATGCCGCTGGTCATCGGCAGCTTGAAAACGACATTGATGGGATTGCTCTTCGCCGTGCCGCTGGCGGTGGGAGCGGCGATTTATGTTTCACAACTTGCCCGACCGCGCGTGCGCGAAATCGTGAAGCCGGTCATCGAACTGCTTTCGGGAATCCCATCGGTCGTCGTTGGTTTTTTCGCATTGCTGGTCATGGCAACGGTGCTGCAAAAACTTTTTGGCTACCAGACCCGATTGAATGCCTTTGTCGCCGGGATCGCGTTGAGCTTCTCGGTGATCCCGCTCGTGTTCTCCATCGCGGAGGACGCGTTGACGAGCGTGCCGCGCAGTTACACCCAGGCATCGCTGGCGCTCGGAGCGTCACGCTGGCAGACGGCATGGCAAATCGTGATGCCGGCGGCATTGCCCGGAGTGTTCGCGGCTGTCGTGCTCGGATTTGGACGTGCCATCGGTGAGACGATGATCGTGCTGATGGTCTGCTCGGCCAGCGTGGTGTCATGGAGCATCTTCGATTCGGCACGAAGCATCACGACGACAATCGCCGCTGAAATGGCGGAGGCGGTGGTGGGCGGACATCACTACCGGATTCTGTTCATGCTCGGTGCAGTGCTGTTTGCAGTGACATTTGTCTCGAACATGATCGCCGACGTGGTGATCCACCGGCTCAAACGCAAGCTGGAGGGCAGGCGATGAGTCGTCACTTTCGAACGGTGAAATTCGACTTCGGTTCGTTCTTTTTCAGCGGGTTGACCGGAATGGCGACGCTGCTCATCCTGGCAATCCTCGCGGTCATCCTTGGTAACATCATCATCAACGGTTGGCCCAACCTGACATGGCATTTTGTCAGCACCATTCCCAGGGAAGATTTCTTTGATCCAAAAACCACAGGAGTGCTGCCGATGATTGTCGGAACAACCATCCGCGTGTTTGTGATGACGCTTTTCGTGCTGCCCGTCGGCGTCATCACCGCCGTCTATCTGACCGAATATGCGCCGACGAGTTCGGCGGTGACGCGAGTCATTCGCGCCGCAGTCAACAACCTGGCAGGCGTGCCGTCCATCGTGTTCGGTCTGTTTGGAGCAGGATTTTTCATCAACTTCATCGGACAACACATGGATCAACTCATGCACAATCCCGGCCCGGTCTGGGGCAAGCCGGCAGTGTTATGGGCGTCACTCACGCTGGCAGTAATGACCATGCCGGTGGTGATTGTGGCGACGGAGGAATCACTGAAAGCCATTCCGCCCGGTTTACGTGAGGCGAGTCTGGCGTTGGGGGCGACAAAATTGGAGACAATCCTCAAGGTCGTTTTGCCGCAGGCACTGCCGGGTATTATGACCGGCGGCATTCTCGCGGTGAGCCGGGCCGCAGGTGAGGTCGCGCCCATCCTCTTCACCGGTGTTTCATATTACATGGCATCGCTGCCGGGCAAATTGAGCGATCAGTTCATGGATCTCGGTTATCATGTTTTCGTGCTTTCGACACAGTCGCCGGACATCGAGAAGACGCGTCCAATCCTTTACGCCACGGTGCTCGTGCTGTTGATCCTCACGTTTGCGCTGAACTTCGTGGCCGTGCTCATCCGGGCGCGGGTGCGTAAAAAATTACGGGCGCTGGGTTGATTGAATCGTATGTCTGAAACTGTTCTTCCAAAACTTGAGGTGACCGCACCAGCCACGCCAGACTCAGGGACGGCTGCCGGGCCGCTCATTGAAATCTCGAAGCTCTCATTGTTCTACGGTCAATCGAAAGCGCTGAAGGACATCTCGCTCAATATCCGCGAACACATCGTCACAGCGTTCATCGGCCCGTCGGGTTGCGGCAAATCTACATTGCTGCGCTGCCTGAACCGCATGAACGACCTGATTGATGGCGTCCGCATCGAAGGTTCGGTGAAGATTGGTGGACACGATATCTACATGTCGGACGTGGATGTGATCGAACTTCGCAAGCGGGTCGGGATGGTGTTTCAAAAATCGAATCCATTTCCAAAATCCATTTACGACAACGTCGCCTATGGGTTGAAGATTCAAGGCGTGAAAGCGAAAAGCGAGCTCGATGCCGCCGTGGAGCAAAGCCTGCGCGGAGCGGCATTATGGGACGAGGTGAAAGATCGCCTGCACGGCAGCGCGTTGGGTTTGTCCGGCGGCCAGCAACAACGCCTGTGCATCGCCCGCGCCATCGCCGTGAAGCCTGAGATCATTTTGATGGATGAGCCGGCAAGTGCGCTGGACCCGATCGCGACATCGCGGGTGGAAGATTTGATTCTTGAGCTGAAAAAGGAATTCACCATCGTCATCGTCACACACAACATGCAGCAAGCCACGCGCATCTCGGACGAGACGGCGTTTTTTTACATGGGCGAACTCATCGAGTCCGGCCCGACGCAAAAGATTTTCACAAACCCGAAACAGAAACGCACGGAAGATTACGTGACGGGACGGTTCGGGTGATTGGTTGTGGCTGGTAGGGCGCGTCACTCCGTGCGCGCCGGGCTTGGTCAGGCAGACGACGGCGCGCACGGAGTAACGCGCCCTACCAGATGCGGGTAAAGATTTTGGTTTTTGAACTCTTGAACGAACTATGGAACGACATTTTGATCATGATCTGGCGGAGCTGAAACAGAAACTTCTTACCATGGCGAGCCATGCGGAAAAATCTGTCAGTGACGCCGTAAGTGCGCTGGTGAACCGCGACCTCAATCTCGCGCTGGCGGTCAAGGCCAACGACGAGGTGCTCGATCGCTTCGAGCTGGACGTGGACGAGATGGCCATCAACCTGTTGTCAAAAGCGCCGCTGGCCAGCGACCTGCGGTTGGTGACGATGGCAATGAAGCTTTCCCAAAATCTGGAGCGCGTCGGCGATGAGGCGACCAAGATAGCCAAACGCGCTCGTGACTTGAGCAAAGAACCGCCGCTGAAGCTGCAATTGGAATTGCCGAAAATGTCCTCACTCGCACTCGGGCTGTTGAAGGCGGCGCTGGATTCGTTCGTGCAGAAGGATTCGGCCGCTGCGCGTGCGGTGATTCCGCGCGACAAGGAAGTCAACGCTCTTCACAAGCAGATCCAGGCACAGATCATCGAACACATGAAGTTGAGTCCCGACAACATTGCGCGCTGCCTGCACCTGCTCGTCGCCACCAAAAGCCTCGAACGCATCGCTGATCACGCAACGAACATCGCAGAGGAAGTCGTTTATCTTTGTGAAGCGCAGGACATCCGTCACGCGGACAAGATTGACGGTTGAGTCATGATTCCGATGGAGGCGACCGCTGACATAATGGTGTAGTTGTGTTCGCTCGCGGGTTTCACTAGCGTGTGCCGATGAAACCGAAACTTCTTCCGGCGCTGATCCTCGTGCTGGCGCATCTGACACTTCAGGCCCATGAGCCGGTCACCCGCGCACGGACGGCGGTGCGACTGCCAGACATCCCCGGCTATCTCACGCTGAAGTGCGATTTCCACATCCACACGGTTTTCTCCGACGGACTTGTCTGGCCCAGCGTGCGCTCGGAAGAAGCGTGGCGCGAGGGATTGGATGCCATCGCCATCACCGACCACATCGAATACCAGCCGCACAAGACTGACGTTTCCACCAATCACAACCGCTCCTATGACATCGCCGCCAAACAAGGTTCGGATCTGGACGTGCTCGTCGTTCGCGGTTCGGAAATCACGCGCAAAATGCCGCCCGGCCACTGTAATGCGATTTTTCTGACCAACTCGACGCCGCTCTCCGTGACAAGTTCCAACTGGATGGACGCCTTTTATGCAGCCAAAGCGCAGGGTGCGTTCATTTTTTGGAATCATCCGGGCTGGTCGGCGCAACTCACTGACGGCAAGATCAAATGGTTTCCAGAACACACGCAATTGCTCGAAGCCGGACTGCTCAACGGCATCGAAGTCGTCAATGGACGCGATTATTACCCCGAAGCACACCGGTGGGCGATTGACAAGAAGCTCACGCTGTTCAGCAATTCGGACATCCATTCTCCGCTCAATCTGGATTACCACGTCCATGCAGGCGACCATCGCCCGCTTACGCTGGTGTTCGCGAAGGAACGGACGAAAACCGCCATCAAGGAAGCGTTGTTCGACCAACGCACGGTGGTCTATTCCGGCGACAAACTTATCGGCGACGAAAAATTTCTCACCCCGCTTTTCAATCTTTCCGTAAAGGTGCTGAATCCGCAAATCAAACTCAAAGGTCAGGAACGCGCTTACCTGCAAATCCGAAACGATTCGGACGTGGACTTTGAACTCAAGCGGTCGGAATCGCCGTCAGACGTGACAATCCCCGGCGAAGCAATCCTTGCCGGAGGCAAAACCGTGTTGCTTGAGTTGAAAGCGCGCACGAAAGCAACTGAAGGAACGCGCAAACTGGCCTTGCAATACAAGGTGACAAACCTCCTTACCGCCCCGGAGCAACCGTTGTCCGTGATCCTGAATATTGAGGTCGAGTTTGTGTCCGTCGGTAATTGAAACGGGCGTGAGGCGAATGACGGATCATTCGCACTCCTTGCACTTGGTCCGTTTGCGCGGGTTGCATTCGATCACTTTGCCACGCCGGTCGAACTCGAACGTACAGCATTCGTGGAGCATGGTTTTCAATTGCTCGCGCCCGCGCTGGACGCGGGACTTCGCGCCGGAAAGAGAAATGCCGAGGCGGTCGGCGAGTTGCTGCTGCGTCAGTCCCTCGAATTCTGTCAGCACCAGCGCCTCGCGATACGGCTCGGGCAGGCTGTAAATCATCCGGCGGAACGAGGCCTTGAGTTCCTCCAGTTCGCCGGTTTCGGGTTCTCGCTCATCGGCGAGCGTCTCGGGAACCTCCACCGTTTCCTTGCGCGTGCGGTAGTGGTCAATGATGGCGTTGCGCGCAATCAGGTAAATCCAGCTTTGCAACTTGGCCGGGTCTTTGAGTTGGTCCAGGCGCGCCTGAATCTTCACGAAGACGTCCTGCAAAATGTCCTCCGCCGTCGCCGGGTCGTTCACCCGCGCGCGGATGAACTGTCCCAGCTTCACGGCAAACTCGTGCCAGATATGTTCAAGCGTGGCGTTCATTTGTAGTTGTAGCAGCCGACGTGAGTCGGCTCTGACTTCCTGCGGACAGTTGGAGCGGACTTACGTCCACTGCTACAGTTGATTCAAGCCGGCTTCACCGCTTCAATCGTGGCCGAGGTCACAAACTCCTCGACGCGCTGTCCCGGAAACCACTGGCCGATAATCTTGCGGCTTCCGTCCTTCGGCTCAACGCGAATTTGCGTGAACCCCGCCTGCGCCAGCCACGTCTTGATTTCCGCCATCGTCGAAGCGCCCGCCACGCAACCGGTGTAAAGCTCCCAATCCTTCCGCAACTCCAACGGAATCTCCGCCAGCGCCACCACGTCCGAAATGGCGAGCCGTCCGCCCGGCTTCAACACGCGGAACGATTCCCGGAACACGCGCGGCTTGTCCGGCGACAGATTGATGACGCAGTTCGAGATGATCGCGTCCACCGAATCATTCGCCACCGGCAGACTTTCGATTTCGCCGATGCGAAACTCCACGTTCGCGTAATCGCCCGTGGCCTGATTCTTCCGCGCCTTGCTGACCATCTCCGGCGTCATGTCCACGCCGATGACGAATCCCTGCGGCCCGACCGCCCGCGCGGCGAGGAACGCGTCGAACCCCGCGCCGCTGCCCAGGTCGAGCACCGTTTCACCGGGCTTCAACGCGGCAATCGCCTGCGGATTACCGCAACCGAGTCCGAGATTCGCACCCTCCGGCACCGTGTCCGTGTCCGCCGTCGAGTAACCCAGCCCCTGCGAAATCGCCTTGGGATCGTGCCCGGTGTTTTCCAGCGCGGCGATTTCCGGGCTGCAACACGTCGGCGCGCAGCCGCATCCGCCGTTGTTTGTGGCGATCCGGCCATAGCGTTTGCGCACCGTGCTTTTCACTTCATCCTGTTCCAATGTCGTCGTTTTCATATTCAGTCGTCGTTTCGTTTTCGTTCGTTGTTTGCCGGTCGTCATGACCGCTTCTGCCTGTGAAGACGAACGACCCGGAAAAAGGACGCAAACTTTCTGCTGTCCGGTTTTCGCTGGGGCAGGGCAACGGGTGATGAGTTAATGCCAAGGGCGGGTGAGACGAACTTAGCAATCTGGCTAAGTGTTGAGCAGCGAATATGACCGCCACTGCCCAAGCCCGTTACGAACGTCAGGCCCGGATTATCAAGGCTCTGGCTCATCCCACCCGTCTGTTCATCGTGGACGAACTGGCGCGCGGCGAGCGGTGCGTGTGTGAACTCACGGATTTGATCGGCGTCGAGATGCCTACGGTGTCGCGGCATCTGAGCCTGCTCAAGGAAGCGGGCCTTCTCACGGACGAGAAACGCGGGTCGCTCGTGTATTACCGGCTGCGCGTGCCGTGTGTGTTGAATTTTTTCAAGTGTGTCGAGGCGGTGCAAAACGACGGCTGCGGCAAATGATGGCCACGATGAATCCGCGGTGTCTTGGAGTGCGGTGGCAAGCGAAGCGCGACACCGCTTTCGCACAAGCGAGGGAGGAGACTGTCAGTGTTTTTGTCCGTCCGAAAGCGCCGTCGCCGCTGCGCTCTGCCGGCGCAGTCCAAAAGCTTTAGCGGAATGGCTAAATGACAACGAACTGGAAAATTGAATGGAAGCCGCTGGCGCTGATCGCTGGACTGTTTCTCGCGTGCTTCTATCTGCCGGTCGGCGTGCCCCGCTTCGACAACGCCGTGACGGAGGCGCTTGAACTCGTGAAGTGGTATGCGCGCGAGCATGTCATTCTTTGCCTTATCCCGGCGTTTTTCATCGCGGGAGCAATCGGCGTCTTCGTCAGTCAGGCGTCGGTGATGAAATATCTCGGGCCGAAGGCGAACAAGGCGCTCGCTTACGGCGTCGCGTCGGTGTCGGGGACAATTCTCGCGGTTTGTTCCTGCACGGTGCTGCCGTTGTTCGCGGGCATCTGGCGAATGGGCGCGGGACTTGGGCCGGCGACGGCATTTCTCTATTCCGGTCCAGCCATCAACGTGCTGGCCGTTGTGCTAACGGCGCGGGTGCTGGGCATCAAGCTCGGCATCGCGCGGGCAGTGGGCGCGATTGTGTTCAGCATTGTCATCGGGTTGCTGATGCACTTGATCTTCCGCGAGGAGGAACTGGCGAAAGCCGAGGCGGCGGCGCAAGACCCCGGGCCGGAGGTGAAACGACCGCTGTGGCACAACCTCATCTATTTCGCGTGCATGGTCGGGGTTCTTGTGTTTGCCAATTGGGGCAAGCCGATGGAGGACGGTGGACTCTGGCACGCCATCTGGCTCTGGAAATGGCCAATCACTGCGGCTTGCGCGGCGGGGCTGGGCATCGTGTTGGTGCGCTGGTTCGCAGTCGCGTGGTGGAAGGTTGCGATTGTGGCCAT